>JAZBOT010000165.1:0-5786 GCA_036351295.1 Gammaproteobacteria bacterium
GACCGGGGCGCTGCTGGAGCAGCACGGGCATCGCGTTATTCCGTTTTGCGCGCAGGACGAGCGCAACGAGCCGAGCCGCTATGCCGAGTATTTCCCGGTTTCGGTCAACACAACTCAGCCAGCTGTCGCAGATATCGGCCGTTTTGTTTATTCAGGTGCGGCGCGCCGTGCGCTTGAGCGACTGTTGCGTCAGGAATCCATTGATCTGGCGCATCTGCACATTTACTACGGCAAGCTTAGCGCCTCTATTCTGCAGCCCCTGCGGCAGCGCGGCGTGCCCGTTGTGCAGACGCTGCATGAATACAAGGCCATTTGTCCCGTTTACACCCTGACCTCGGCGGGCCGCCCGTGTGCGGCCTGTGCAGGCGGGCGCTACTGGCGGGCATTGCCCCGGCTTTGCAACCGCGGCTCGCTACCCCGGACGGCGCTTAGTGTGGTAGAAAGCTACGTATCCGACGCACTTGGTGCGACGACGGCCGTGGACCATTTCATCGGTATCAGCGAGTTTGTGACCAACCGTATGGTTGCGGCCGGCCTGCCGCGCGAGAAGATCACCACCGTCTACAATTTTGTTGCTGCCGAGCAGTACGAGCCGCGTTATACCAGTGATGACTACGTGGTCTTCTTTGGCCGGCTTGAGGCCGTCAAAGGTATCTATACCGTACTGGAGGCCTTGGCCGGGCTGCCCCACGTAAAGCTGAAAATCGCCGGTGCGGGAAACGAGGCCGCAGCCGTCGCGCAGTGGGTGGCCGACCGGCAGCTGGGTAATGTTGAGTTGCTGGGTTTCGTCTCCGGTTCGCAGCTGCACGAGCTCATCAGGGGTGCCGTATGTGCGCTGGTGCCGTCCGAGTGGCACGAGCCGTTTGGGCTTACCGCGCTGGAGGCGATGGCGCTGGGGACGCCGGTTATCGCGACCCGGATGGGTGGCTTGCCCGAAGTGGTAACCCACGAAACCGACGGGCTGCTGGTCCCGCCGTGGGACCCGGAGGCGCTTGCCGCTGCGGTTGCGGAGTTGTTTCAGCATCGCGACCGGGCGGCGGAAATGGGGCGGGCCGGCCGCGCCAAGGTTGTCAGCCAGTTCAATCGGGTAGATCACTACGCGCAGTTGCAGGCCGTCTACCAGCGCGCCCGCGAAGGCGTCTGAGGGCTTCGCCATGGTTGCGCCCGCCGCCGTTTTTGTTGTCGGCAACAGCCGCAGCGGCACCACGATGATGGGCCGCATACTCGGCCGCCACCCCGCCATCCGGATGTTTCGCGAGCTCCACTTCTATGAAGAATTATGGGCACCGGACGCGGCGGCGGTCTGGAGCGATGCGCAGGCGGTCACCCTCGCGGCGACTTTGCTCAGCATCGAACGCGACGGCTACATGGCTCAGCGGAAGACCGACGCCTGGCGCGCGGCCGCGGAGCGGCTCGTCGCCGGCCTGCCGCCGGGACAGCGGGATCCGGAGCAGGTGTATTGCGCATTTCTGGCCGGTGAACTTGAGCGCAGCGGCAAATCAATCGCCTGCGAGCAGACGCCGCGCAATGTCTTCTATCTGCGCCAGATTCGCGACTTGTTCCCGGAGGTGCTGGTGGTCGAGATGGTGCGCGATCCGCGTGACGTACTCGTGTCAAAGAAAAACAAATGGAAGCGCCTGTATCTCGGCGACAGCAAACGGCCGCTGCGCGCCGCGGTACTCTCCTGGGCCAATTATCACCCGTTGCTGACTGCCAGACTCTGGGTTGCGGCGGTGCGGGCGGGCGGCGCAGCGGCCGGCGAGCCCCGGCATGTCCGCATTCGCTTTGAAGACTTTGTCGCCGCGCCGGAGCCGGTGCTGCGGAATCTGTGTGCGCAACTGGGGGTCCCGTTCGAGCCCGATATGTTGCAGGTTGAGCATGCCGGGTCTTCGGTGGAAGCCGACAGCAGCGCCGTTGGCGTGCGCGCGGATGCTGCCGGCCGGTGGCGGCGCGGCGGCCTGAATCCGACGGAGATTGCGACCTGTCAGCAGATTGCCGGGCGGGAAATGGCCGCCTTGGGTTACGAACTGGTTCCCGCGCGGCGGAATCCGCTGCGGGTGATAGGGTATTATTTATCAGCACCGCTGAAGCTGTTGGTAGCACTGGTCATGAATCTCGGTCGTCTGCGCTCGTTGTCCGCGGCGATTAAGCGGCGCTTGCGTTAATACTCTTTGATTGCCGATCGGGTAACGGCTGCCCCGAAGTTTTGCTATGTTGCGATGAAAATCCTCCGTTACCATGCCCGTTCGACCTTATGCCGCACTCTGCTCGTGCTTGCCACAAAGCGGCAGCCTGAGCTGTTTGTGCAGGACGTCCTGCATCTGCATGCTCGCCTCAAGCTGCGTCGCGAATGGGATATGGTGGCCGTATCGTGCGCACGTCAGGCGATGCCTTTTGGTATGGGGAGTAAAGTCTGACTGTGGTTGCCCAGATAGACAGTCGGTACCTGCGGACCAGTCCCGGTAAATCGTTCGACCGCTTGCTCAGCTATGCGCTGTTCGAGGGTCGACCGTTGACAACCCGGGGGCGCTGGATTAACCCGCTGGTGTTTGCCAATGCGGGCCTTATCAAACGCTACGCGGTCGCAACCCGACCGGAGGCGCCGGTGTTTATCATCGGCACCGGGCGCTCGGGCACCACCGTGCTGGGCGTTGTGCTGTCTCTGCATCCGCACATCGGTTTTCTTAATGAACCCAAAGCGCTGTGGCACGCGGCCTTCCCCGGGGAGGACCTGACCGGCAGCTACACCGACGAGCCCGCGCTGTACCGCCTCGAGGAGCGTCATGCCACGGACGATGTCGTGCGGTCCATGCGGCGTTTATACGGAGCCTACTCGTTTGCCGTAGGTGCCCGTCGCACGCTCGACAAATATCCCGAGCTGATATTCCGGGTGCCGTTCGTGCGGCGTATTTTCCCCGACGCGCGATTTTTGTTTCTGCTTCGCGACGGTGCAGACACCTGCCGGTCTATTGAGTCGTGGTCGCAACGTCATGGCTCGACAGAAGCCGGCGAAGCGGTTGACTGGTGGGGGCGCAACGACCGCAAATGGCGCTGCATGGTGGAGCAGCTGGTGCGTACTGATCCGCAATTGGGCGGACTTACCGAAGTGATCCGCCGCTTTACCCGCCAGACCGACCGGGCAGCCGTTGAATGGGTGTTGAGCATGCGCGAGGGGTTGCGTCTGGCGGCCGAATTGCCCGACAAGGTCATGCCCGTCAGGTACGAAGAGCTGGTGCGCGCGCCGGTAGCAACGCTGCGGCACATCTTCGAATTCTGTCAGCTGCCGACGGATCCGCTGACGCTCAATTATGCGTCCAGGACTTTGCGTCCGGCTGGTGCGGAGTCGCGGCCCCTGGAGATTGATCCGGTTATTGCGCCGGAGTTTGACGCCATGCGCACGCAGCTGGGTTATGCCGGTTCGGGGAGTCCGCACCGTTGAACCTGTTTGCGGCAGGTGCGAGCGTCGGTTCACTGCCGACTTTCATATGTGTCGGTGCTGAAAAAAGCGGCTCCACCGCGCTGTACGATAATTTGCGCACGCATCCCGATGTCTATATGTCGCCCATCAAGGAGCCGAATTTCTTTGCCACGGATGTGCGGGTGGCTAACTTTCGCGACGACTACGTGCGGCATGAAAAGCATAAAGGCCTGGACCTCGACGCGTATTTCCGCATGGATCCGCTGCCGGACCGCTGGGGTGCCTATCTCGAAAACCCAGAGCACTACCTGCGCTTGTTTGCGGCAGGCAAAGCCGCGAAAGCCCGCGGGGAGGTGTCCAATTCGTACCTGTATTCCAGCGCCGCGGCGCAGAATATCGCAGACTCGTTGCCGGATGTACGCATTCTGGTTGTATTGCGTGAGCCCGTCGCCCGGGCATTCTCACACTACCGGGCGATGGTTCGCGACGGTCGTGCCTTAAGGGACTGCCTGATTGACGAGGTTACCTACGATTCCGCATTCCCCGACCGTCGCTGGGGTTCCTGCCACGGGTATGTCGATCACGGTCTCTACGCCCGGCAAATAGAACGGCTGTATGCGGCCATCGACCCGGGTCGCATCAAAGTCATTCTCGCCGATGATTTCTTTGCCAATACCGCGCAGGTAATGCAGGAGGTGTTTACTTTTCTCGGCCTGCGGCCGCTGGCGCACAAACCCGAACTGGCCAACCGCAATCGCAGCACAACCCCCCGAAACGCGGCGTTGATTCGCTTGTTGTCGCGGACCGGAATCAAGTCACGGGGGGGTGCCATCTTGCCGATCGCCCTGCGCGAACAGGTCAAGCGGTTCTTTTTCACTGCGGCCAAATCTACGATGACACCGGCCGAACAGGCCTTTCTGGCCCAGTTTTTTGCGGAGGACGTCGAGCGCCTTGAGGATTTGTTGCAGCGTTCGTTGGCGGCCTGGCGCCGGAACTACTGAGCGATGCGCTGGTAGCAACCGATTAGGCCGCGGATATTTTCAGGTATTCGGGCCTGACCGCAGACTGGTGATGTATCCAACTGGATACCGCGAGCGTCGTGTTGAGTGCCTGAATCGGCTATCTTCGATGCTGGATTGTGAGCTGTACCCTGCGGGCTTGCCTGATTTGATGTCGCATAATCGTGCGGCACAGCCTGATTGAATGCATTTACGGTAGGGCAACGAGATTGAACTTTAACATCAGTACGCAGCGCCTGGCGAGGCGGCTCCCGCAACTACTAGTCGTGCTGACTTGCGCAGCGCTCATTCGCTGCGGCGGTGGTGGGGGCGGCGGCGATGGTGCCAGGCCGCCGTCACCTGACCTCGAGGCCTTCAATGTCCATATGCACCTGCACGGTCATTCCAACCACAATGGTGCGGCCCGACCTGCCTCAATGCAGTGGCATTCGTCGTTCGCGGCCGACACGGATGCCGACGTGCTGTGGTGGACTGATCATGACGAGATGTTCGATGTCACGGTGCCCGGCATCGTCAGTTTCGCGGGAGCGCAACTGGACCCGCTGAGCCTTGAGGCCACGGTGAGCGACACCTCCCCGATTACTGACGTGCCGGTATCGTATCGGGCCTCCCGGCTGCGAGCAGAGTTTGATGTTGCCAGTCCCAGCGTGACGGCGGTCGCACAGGGTATCAACATCGAGTTTCAAAATAATCTCCCGGGGTGGCGGTTTTTTGATTACGAACTGAGCGGTTTGCGGGGCACGATCAAGGGTAAAGTCTGGCCGCGTCCCGTCGGGTCTGACCTGCGCTTCAGCCCGGATCTCGATTGCAGTAGCAGCAATGATTTGCGCTGTGAGATTGAGGTGAACCTCGCCTGGAAACGTTATGCCGGCGCCCAGCGCCAGCAAAAAGTTGTGTTTCGGCAAGCCGATCAGGAAAACTTTATTGTTGTCTCACCCGATGAGGTGCGCGTCGAGGGGTCGCTGAATCAGCTCGACCTCACCGCGGCGCTGGCCTCGCTACGTGACGGCACTGATAACACGATAACGCGTATCGTGTTCCGCCTCGCTGCCCGCAACGGTGCGCGCATGACCGCACAGCTCCGCGGCCTGCGTATGGACAGCCTGCAGCCAGAGGTCAGCAATCAGGTCGATGTCGTCCGCGGCCTTGCCGAGCGGTATGCCGGTGAGTATGCGCTCACGCAGCATCTGGGCATTGAAGCCGGGCGGCTCGGTCCGCACCTGAACATCTTTCTGCCGCGCAACGCAGACGCCGATACCGTGGCAGCCGCCGGGTTGCCGCCGGCGGACATGGTGGAGATCATTCGTTCGCAGGGCGGGCTGACCTCGTTCAATCATTTGTTCGGCACC
>JAZBOT010000166.1:0-6823 GCA_036351295.1 Gammaproteobacteria bacterium
CGCAGTCTGATTGAGGTAAACAGCGAAAGCTGGCGCCAGCGCTACCTGTCTGCGTTACCCGATTACGGCGACGCCGATAATGTGGTGGACAAGCAGCCACTGAACTTTCGCAGCATAGGCCTGATCCGCGTACTTTTCCCGGATTCGCCAATCTTGTTCATGCGCCGACACGCCGTCGACGTCGGCCTGTCTATTTTCCGCCACAAGTTCGCCAAAAGCTGGCCCTGCGCTCACCACCTGGCGGATATCGGGCACTACTACGGCATCCATGAACGCATGTTCAGGTATTGGGTGAGCCGCCCTGAGGTCGCCTTAACTGTTGTGGACTACAGTCATCTTGTGCGCAATCCCGACACTGCTATTCACGCGCTGCTGGCGTCGAGCGGACTGGATTTTGAACCTGCCTGTCTCCAGCCCCACAAGACCCGGCGCCAGGTCGCGACGTTCAGTTCCGTGCAGGTGCAGAACCCGGTAACGACCAGGTACATCAATCGGTCGGCACCCTATGCACAGCTACTACAGCCTCTGCGGGATGAGTTACTGCGCGCAGGAGTCGAGGTATGCTGAAGCTGAGGGGTTGTGTGCGGGAGCGGCTGTGTCCGTGAGCGGGGGAGTGCGCCCGCAGAGGCCGGCGCGGGCGCGGCAGGCGTACTGTGGTTTGCACGGCCACCGCTTGAGAGCAGGCGGCTGCCCCGAAAGACAAATTGATGGCAGGACCCGTAGCGCCCCGAGCTCTTCTATCGAAGACTTTTCCCGGTTTTAGTGCGCGCGAAACAGATCTAGGCACTTATGGTGCGCTTGTTCCGGGTCCGGGCGTCCGTCTGGAATCTTCGTATCGGCTTAAAGTCAAGAAATACATAGACATAGCAGTTTGAGCCGCGGTGGTACGATAATTGCCTTTTCCGGTTCGGGGGCGCTTCAGAAATTAGACAGGTGCACGCACAACTCTGTTTGTCAGGGCTGGAAATCCGGCCGGCATCAAGTGACCGCGGGAGCCAGGCTTTTCTCGCCGTGTTGGGGCTGGGCATAAACGCCATGGCATTTCATTGAATTCGTTTTTGGCTTTTCAGCCGAATCTGATTAACCGGCATTACCTGCCTGCGACAGGCGGCAGGTGTGCTTCAGCGAACGGATAATTTTCTGGGAGTATCCAATGGTAAAGCGTCTGGTCTTTTCGATTTTCGCGTCGGTCCTGGCCGCCAGCGCCAGTGCCCAGGAATGGGACACGGTTCTGGGCGAGCCCCTCGAAATGCCGGAGATGGGGCCGCACTGGTTCTCCGTTCGCGGCAATGGCAGCGCCTACCTTATTGATGGCGACACCGGCAGCGTGGGCGGAACACTTGAGCTGTCAAAGTTCTCGCCCGCCATCCGCCCGCACATGGATCGTGGCCGCATCTATGCGTACGGCTCGTTCTACACACGCAATACCTATGGCGACCGCACCGACGTGCTTATCGTTTATGACACGGCGACGACGCTCCCGGTGACGGAGATTGAAATACCCCCGAAGGCTGCCGGCATCGGCCATCCCGGCATGATCGGCCTCATCGAAGACAGGTTCGTCGGTGTCTGGAACATCACTCCGGCGATATCGGTTTCCATCGTTGACATCGAAAGCAACGAATTTGTCGGTGAGATATCCACGCCCAACTGTGCCGGCGTTTATCCCGTGGACGGCGGTTTTATCTCCGTCTGCGCCGATGGCACTGCCCAGATCGTGACGCTGGCCAGCAATGGCGAAGAGGGGAGTCGAAGCCGCAGCGACGTGTTTTTTGACCTGATGGAAGACCCCGTTCTGGACTATGCCGTACCTTCGGCCGAGGGCTGGATTTTCATGACCATGAACGGCATGGTTTTTGAGGTCACTGTCGATTCGGGGAAGGTTTCCGTCAGCGATGGCTGGTCGATAAATCCGCCTGACACGGGGGCCACCGACCGCAACGGTATCCCTCTGGACGGTGATGATGACTGGCGACTGGGTGGACGCCAGCCTTTTGCCTTCAGCCCGACCACCGGAGTGCTTGCGGTGGTGATGCATCAAGGTGGCGGTCAGGAGACCTTCGAAGACCCCGGGACCGAGATCTGGGCATTCAACATGGCGACGCAGCGCCGCGGTTATCGCCTCGAGATGGAAGAGGGGCGCGAAATCCGCAGCGTGCAGATGACCATGGACGAAGACCCGTTGATGCTGCTGTCCGTCGACGATGAGATCGAAGTGCGTGAGCCTAACTCCGGCGCGCTGCATCGGGTGATAGAAGACATCTCCGGCAGCACTATCCAGGCCCTTTACCACTGAACCCTGGGAGAATGATGACGATGATTGATCCTCTGTTGGTTCTCATAATTTCGGCGTCTCTGGCGCTACTGTTCTTCATGGCCGCCAGGCACAAGATGAGCGAGCCTCTGCGCTTCGCAGGTACCCTGGCCGCGTATCGCATCCTGCCCGAGGCCATGGTTCCCAGGACGGCACGCATCCTGCCGTACCTGGAGATGGCCGTTGTATTCATGATCCTGGTGCCCCCGACGCGACCGCTTGCCGCCCTGGCCGCCGCTGTCCTCCTGGCGGTCTACGCGCTGGCGATGGGACTCAACCTCGCCCGCGGCCGAAGCGATATCGACTGCGGTTGCGGCGGCCAGCCGCAACTGCTTTCGCCCTGGCTGATCTGTCGCAACCTGGTGCTGGTCGCCGGCTGTGGCCTGTTGCTGTTGCCGGTCGCAGATCGAAGGATTGCTCTGGCGGATGCTCTTTTACTTGCCTTGATGACCGCGGTCCTCGCCATGTTGTACCTGATGGTGGAGCAGCTGGTCCGAAACCATTCGCTTTCTCTGAGCAGGAGTTCCCCTAATGGATAGCTATCTATTTGAAATCGTTATGCTGCTTGCTGCTGTCGTGCTGGTGCTCGTAGGTGCGGTGTTCGCGCTGGCGCGCCAGATTGGCGTGCTGCACACGCGCCTCGCACCGGCGGGCGCCCTCATGACGACGAATGGACCGAAGGTGGGCGATGCGGCTCCCAGGCTCTCGGTGCCGGATCTGACGGGGCAGCCGGTGGCTATCGGTGGGGTGCAGAAACAGCCCCAGCTGATTCTGTTCGTCTCTCCTACCTGCCCCGTGTGCAAGGAGCTGGTGCCCACTGCGCGCTCGCTGGCGAAATCCGAAAAGCTGTCCCTGATATTCGGCAGCGACGGCGGTGAAGTGCAGAAGCATGCCGACTATGTCAAAAGCATGAAGATCGGCAGCTATCCCTACGTGGTATCCCTTGAGCTCGGCATGAGATTCGAAGTCAGCAAGCTGCCCTATGCCGCGCTGATTGACGAACAGGGCGTGCTGCGCTCCAGGGGACTGGTTAACAGCCGCGAACATCTCGAGAGCCTGGTCGAGTCGATGCGTACGGGTTACGAATCTATCCAGGACTATCTTGTGAAAGAAGAACTCATTGGAGAACGAGCATGAGCAACCGCGATCAGTTGCTGGACCAGCTACTCCGGGACCTGGATGCGGCTACCACCGGTGCCGTACGGTTCCTGTCGTCCCGCACCAGCCGCCGCTCCTTCTTCGGCAGGCTGGGCGTGCTGCTCGCTGGCGTGGGCGCGGTGCCTGTGCTGCCGGTGCTTCGCGAAGCGCAGGCGCAGAGTTCCGACGGTGATATTCCGGATATGGGAGATGTAAAAAGTTGCGACTACTGGCGCTACTGCGCCTTCAGCGGCAGTCTGTGCTCTTGCTGCGGCGGCACGTTGACCCGTTGCCCGCCGGGCACCGAGGTTGCAACGGTGGCATGGGTGGGTACTTGCCATAATCCCGCGGATGGTCGTGACTATCTCATTTCCTATAACGACTGCTGCGGTAAGGGCGGCTGTGGTCGCTGCGGCTGTCACGGCTCGGAAGGCGACCGACCGGTGTATTTCCCCGGCAAGTCGAACAGCATCCTCTGGTGCTTTGGTTCGTCAAGCCATGCCTATCACTGCACCCTGGCCCGCATTCTGGGAGTCGAAGAGAGTAATGTCGCTCAGTAGCAGACGCATCTCCGGTATCGCCGCCTGCTGCCTTGGTCTGTGTCTCAGTGTAGCGGTCACACCGGCGCAGGCGCAGAAAAGCACCCCCAGGGCGCATTACATGCGACATTGCGTCGGTTGCCATTTACCCGATGGCACCGGTTTCCCGCCCGAGGTACCAAACCTCGGGAAAGGCTTTTCTTTTCTTGTCGACAGCCCGGAAGGTCGGAACTTCATCACCCGGGTACCGGGAGTGACCGGTGTGCCGCTATCGGCCGATGAGACGGCGGAGCTGCTGAATTGGATGGTGGAGAAGTTTTACCCGGCGGGTGCTCGCTACGCCGAATTCACCGCTGACGACGTACTCCAGGGCAGGCAGCAGCCACTTTACGACCCCATCACATATCGAAGGCGCTTGTTCCCGGAGTATGAGGGATGAGCTTGCGGAGCCGAATTGTGCCAATCAGTCGGTCGATGTTGTTGAGCGGCTTGTTGTTGAGCGGCTTCTCGATGGCTCAGCACGAGAATCCGCCTGCATTCGCTTATCTTCTGCACTGCTCCGGCTGCCATATCGAAGACGGTTCCGGGGATCCGCCTGAAGTACCAGATTTACGCAAGGACCTGGACGTCCTGCTGCAAACGACCCAGGGGCGCGCTTATGTTCTGCAGGTGCCGGGAATCACTGATGCCCCACTGAGCCCGCGGGAAATGGCCGGTCTGATGAACTGGGTGGTGAAGCGCTTCTACCCGGAATTGCAGGACTTCCGGCCTTTCAGCGCCGATGAGGTGCAAGCCGGTCGCGACCAGCGCCTCGCCAATCCCCTGAGTTATCGTCAGCAATTGATTGGCGGCACCCTGGAATAGATACCAGGTAACGTGCGGCCGCCGCACGAATGGTCCTGACCCGGATCGCTCACCGATTTCCTTGCGAGGGTAGTGTTGAACCCGGTGCCCGCCAGCACCTCAGCCTTGCCCGCCGCTCGCAGGACCAGGGCGTGCGCGTGCGGTCCCGGTCTTCTCCGCTCAGATCCCGCTTGCCCACCAACAAGGCCAGCACGCTGTCCGACCGCAACGCATCGTGATCATTGAGCTTCTCGTAGCCCAGCGCAAAGCCAAACACGCGCTGCGCGACCAGCGCGTGCGCGTCGTGCTCGACGCTGTTGGGGTTGCGGTAATCGGTGAAGCAGGTGGCCAGGCGACGGAGCAGTCCGCCGCTACGCTCTGTCGCCAGGGGCTCTCTTCCCTGTGCTGATGCAAGTGCTTGGTCGCTCTTGCTTTATGCCCAATAGAGTGGCCCATTTCTACTTCCGCGATGAGATTTCCGGGCCAGGACCATCTGCGTAGGCGCGCTCCAGCAGCGGCCGCAGCCGCTCGGCGACATCCAGCACCAGCTTGCTCCGGGCAGCGTAGCCGTCCGTGAACTCGAGGCCCTGGCGGCTGAAATCCCGGCCTGCACCGCCCGCTGAGGGGTGCACGCCGTCATCCGACAGCAGCGTCCCGTGCCAGTCCCCGGGTCGCGTGGTCGTGATCAGGTCGTGGTAATCGACGATGGGCAGCCTGAGCTGCCGGGCCAGGCCGCGAATGTGGAAGTTGGCGTCGTCGACGCGACCGTCCTCGAGGTGATCAATGCGCGGTGGGATCGTCGACATCACGGGCACGATGCCGAGGTCGGCGATATCGAGGAGCAGCGCCCTGAGCTGCATGCGCCAGGCCATCTTGTTCCAGCCGCGGCGGTGTATGTCGTTGCTGCCGATCATCACGATAGCCCAGGAGAAATTGCCGGGATCGCTGCCGTCGCCGGTGTCTGCGGCCTTGCCGGGGTGGCCGTGGTCGACCAGGTCCTTGAGTGTCCAGCCGCCCTTGTTGCCGTAGTCCGGTCCCTTGCCGAGGTGATCGCCCAGGCGCCCCTCGTCTGCGGTCGCATCGGCATAGGCGGATCGAAGCCAGTCGAGCACCGGCGTGTAGTCGTGCCCCGTGGCGTTGGCGTCGGGGCCCGACAGGATCACGTTCCTGAGGAAGGCCCAGGACTCGGAAATGGAATCGCCGTACTGGCCGACGCGACCCGGCGAGCGCCCGAGGGCCGCACCGCGCGTCGCTATCTCATTGATGCGCGTCTCTACAGCCGCTGTGATCGGCGCGATAAAGGGTGTGTAGTCAGCCCAGGACTCGCCATCCCAGGCTCCATGGTTCTCAGCGGCCGGGGCGGATGGCGGCCCCAGCAACAGGCACAGGACCACAGGAAAAAACAAATACGATCCGTGGCTGCGAGTCGTCATGGGGGAGGGGCCGTTCTGATGAGAGCTGGCCCTCAATCATACTGCACTGCCCGGCGGCGTTTCTCGGAACTGCGCCGCGCACCTGCTACAGTGCCGCTCGGGTTTTCAGGAGCAAGCATGCGCAGGATCATTGTGGGAATCAGCGGCGCCTCGGGCATCGTGCTCGGCAAGCGCGCCCTGGAAATGCTGCGTGAAGCCGGTGTCGAAACACACCTGGTCATGAGCAAGTCCGCCGAACTCACCCTGCACCACGAGCTCGAGGGCAGCGTCGATGATCTCAAGGCGCTGGCGAGCGTGTCCTACCCCGTCCGGAACGTGGGTGCGGCGATCGCGAGCGGCTCCTTCCTCACCGACGGCATGATCATCGCGCCCTGTTCCGTACGCACCATGTCGGAGATCGCCACGGGCGTCCCGTCGACGCTGCTGACGCGCGCGGCCGACGTGGTGCTCAAGGAACGCCGTCGCCTCGTGCTCATGGTTCGCGAAACTCCCCTGCATACGGGCCATTTGCGAACCATGACGACCCTGTCGGAAATGGGCGCCGTGATCGCTCCACC
>JAZBOT010000167.1:0-14221 GCA_036351295.1 Gammaproteobacteria bacterium
ATCAGGTAGCGCGGCAGCTCTGCCGGCACTTCCGGCACCACGTGCTCGAGCACCGCCTGCCGCTCAGCCGCCGTCTCCCCCACCGACAGGCCGCCGAGCGCGATACCGCCGAAACCCAGCTCGAGCAATCCCGCCAGGGAGCGGCTGCGCAGGTCAGTGTACATCCCGCCCTGCACAATCCCGAACAATGTCCGGCCCGGATTATCGAGCTCATTGAAGCGCCGCAGGCTGCGGGCTGCCCAGCGCAGCGACAGTTCCATTGAAGCACGTGCCGCTGCCGCCGTTGCCGGATAGTCGGTGCACTCATCGAAGACCATCTGAATATCGCTGCCCAGCGCATGCTGCATCTCGAGCGAGGCTTCCGGCGTCAGCATCACCTTGCGGCCATCGATGGGCGCACGAAACTCCACGCCGGCCTCCGTCAGCTTGCGCCGCTCCGCAAGGCTCCAGACCTGGAAGCCGCCCGAGTCGGTCAGGATGGGGCCGGGCCAGTTCATGAACCCGTGCAGGCCGCCGTGCTGGCGGATAATTTCCGGGCCGGGACGCAGCAGCAGGTGAAAGGTGTTGCCGAGGATAATCTCAGCCCCCAGCCCCTGCAGCTCCTCGGGGGTCATCGCCTTGACCGTCCCGTAGGTACCCACCGGCATGAATGCCGGCGTTTCGATCGTGCCACGCGCAAAAGACAGCTGTCCCCGTCGCGCAGCACCGTCGACGCTAAGGACTTTAAAATCAAATTCTTGCGAATCTTTATTCACTTTTTTTCTCGAGCAGCATCGCATCACCGTAACTGAAGAACCGATACCGCTCGGCCAGCGCATGCCGGTACGCTGCCAGGATTTCTTCACGGCCGGCAAACGCGGCCACGAGCATCATCAGGGATGATTTTGGCAGGTGGAAATTCGTGATCAGCATGTCAACCACCCGAAACCGGAATCCCGGGGTGATAAAGATTTCCGTCTCACCTTCACAGGGCTGCAGCTCACCGCTCAGGGCCGAACTCTCAAGCGCCCGCATGACCGTCGTCCCCACGGCGATCGTGCGGTTGCCCCGGGCTTGAGCTGCCTTGATTGCGGCCACGGCGGCGGGACCGACGCTCAGCACCTCGGCATGCAGACGCTTCTGCTCGAGCTGTTCCGGGCGCAGCGGCAGAAACGTCCCGGCCCCCACATGGAGCGTGATTTCAACGATCTGCACCCCCTGCTGCCGCAATTTCGCCAGCAAGTCTGCATCGAAATGCAATCCGGCCGTCGGCGCCGCAACCGCGCCGGTCTTACGCGCGTAAACCGTCTGATAGCGTTCGCGGTCGGCGGGGTCATCGGCACGGGCGATGTAGGGCGGCAGCGGCACGTGGCCGTGCTGCTGCAGCGTCGGCGCCACGGCAGCGGCAAACTCAAGCAGGAAGAAGCGGTTGTCGCGGTCGATGACGGTCGCCGCTATATCCGGGTCAAAGATCAGCCGCGCGCCCGGCGCCGGCGGCCGACTTGCCTTGAGCTGGACCCAGGCCTGCCTGTCTCCCACCAGCCGCTCCAGCAACATCTCTACGCGCCCTCCGGATAACTTCCGGCCATGCAGGCGCGCCGGGATGACCCGCGTGTTGTTTATCACGAGCACATCGCCGGGAACCAGCCATTCGCCAATCTGATCGAAGCGGCGTTCGCTGTAGGGGCCGCCCGCCGGAACACGCAGCAACCGGCTGGCACCGCGCTCGGGCAGCGGCGCCTGAGCAATGAGCTCCTCGGGCAGCGGGTAGTCGAAATCGTCGGGGTCCATAGGCGGCGCATTGTAGCCGCATCTCACTCCGGGCTAGAATCCCTCCCCGTGCCGGGATGGCGGAATTGGTAGACGCAGTGGATTCAAAATCCACCGGTGGTGACACCATGGGGGTTCAAGTCCCCCTCCCGGTACCAGCTTATTCAGACTGGACCGCTGCAGCGGCCGGTGCCGCTGGCAGCGGCGGACCGCTGACGTTCATGGGCAGCTCCCACAGTCCGTTGACCCCTGTGGCGACCAACCGGGTGCGGCCCGGGCCGGCAAAGGTCAGGTTCGAGATAAATGCGGCGGGCTTGTCGATGACGCCGATATAGCCACCGTCGGGCGCGAAGATCTGCACGCCGTAAAAGGATGTCAGGTAAAACCGGCCGGCCGCGTCCACCGTCAGGCCATTGGTTCCCGGTCGCCCCGCCACATTTTCGCGCCCGAGCTTCTCCAGCGTTTTAACCGGCGGGAAATAGTCGGGTAGCTCTGTCAGCCCCCCGTCTGGCTGCACCGCAAAGGCCCGCAGCAGCGGCTCGTTGCTATCCGTCACAGCCAGCAGCTGCTCGTCGAGGGACAACACGGCGCCGTTGGGGCGAAAGCCCGCGGCCGCTATGCTGACTGCGCCGTCAGGACTGAGGTACATAACCCGCTCGTTAACCCGGTCCGTATACCAGAGGCCGCCATCGCTGCGAACCGCCAGGTCGTTGCAGAATTCGCCGGGCGCCTTGGGCTGATCCGGCAGCGGCGTGAGCGCGCCCTGATACAGCACGGTACGCTGCCCGGCCGCGTTATAGGCAACAATACTGGCCGCGCGGTTGCTGCAGGCGTACAGCCGCCCGTCGGCGCCAAACATCAGCCCCATGCCCATTGCCGTATTCTCAGCGAACACCTCAATGGCGCCTGCTGCCGTAACCCGGTAAATCCGGTTCTGGAACGGTGCCGCAAAGTAGAGCTCGCCGGCGGCGCTGACCGCGGGCGAGTCCGTATAGACGTAGCCTTGCGACAGTTCGGACCAGCGCGCCTCCGCCGGAACCAGCTCGGCCGGGCGGGGCTCGGGTGGCGGCGGCGGTCCGGCCGCGTCGGTGGCCGGTGAGTCCGGGTCACCGGTGCACGCGGCGAGCCCGACCATGGCGACCGCCAGAGCCAGCCACGAAACCGTTTTTCGCCATCGCGTGCGCATGCGACAATATCTCATTCGGTAAAGCTAGCATGAACAACCCAGTGATGAAGCGGGGAAACGCGTGAACGGGAAAACGACAGGGCGCACCGACAGACCGCTGGGAAAGCGCATTCGCTTTTGCCCCGACTGCGGGGCGGACGTCCGCAGCGAAATCCCGGCCGGCGACAATCGCTTGCGTTACTGCTGCAACGCCTGCGCAACGGTGCATTACGAAAACCCGAAGCTCGTCATCGGCTGCGTACCCGTACACAACGACAAGATTCTGCTGTGCAAGCGCGCCATCGCACCGCGCCTGGGTTACTGGACGCTGCCGGCAGGCTTTATGGAGCTGGGCGAGTCGATGGAGGACGCCGCTGCCCGCGAGACCCGCGAAGAAGCCTGCGCCGAAGTGCGCATTGAGCGGCTGCTGGCCAGCGTCAACGTCGTGCTGGCCGGGCAGGTTCATGTGTTTTTCAATGCCCGCCTCGAAGCACCCGACTTCGCCGCCGGCAGCGAGAGCCTGGCTGTGGAGCTGGTTGCGCCGGCCGATATCCCGTGGCCGGAACTGGCTTTCACCAGCAACCGCATTGCGCTTGAGCAGCACCTGCTGCAACGCGCCGCCGGCCGCGGCTACGTCTGGACCGGCAACGCGCTGTAGGCAGTGCCGCAACCACTCCGCAGACCGGGCGCGAATCGCCGCCCACAAAACGGTCAACGGTGCGTTAACAGGACTTCATTTGTGCCCGCTTAGCCGCTAAAGTAGCGCGCTCTAGACCCACTCTATTCCGCCGGAGACTGCTGTGACCTTTGTCGTGACTGAAAACTGCATCAAATGCAAACACATGGATTGCGTCGAGGTATGCCCCGTGGATTGCTTCCACGAAGGCCCCAACATGCTGGTTATTGATCCTGAGGAATGCATTGACTGCACGTTGTGTGAGCCGGAATGTCCGGTCGAGGCTATTTTTGCCGATGACGAACTGCCCGAAGGTCAGGAAGATTTTCTGCAGCTGAACGCCGAACTGTCTCAGGAATGGCCGGTGATCACCGAAATCGGCGACGTGCCGGCCGATGCGGCCGAGTGGAATGGCGTGCCCAACAAGCGACAGTACCTGGAGCGGTAGACCGCGGCTAGAGCTCCATGCTCGTTATTTCGAGAATTTCATCGGCCGTCCGGTAGCCGATGACGAGCGCGCCCGCCTCCGTCAATATCGCCGGCGTGCCGCGCAGGCCCAGGGTCTCTACGGCGGCGAAGTGCTCGGCTACCACGCTGGCGTCGCAGTCAGCGGCCGGTAGTTCAACATTATTTTTGGCCTGGGTCAGCGCCTCTTGCTGCTGGTCGGCACACCACACCGCCTCCGCCTTGGCCCAGCTCTCCGTGTCAGGACCACTGCGCGGGAAAAACAGGTAGCGGACGCTGATACCCTTTTCATTGAACTCGGCGATCTCGCGGTGCAGTTTACGGCAATAGCCGCAGTCAATATCGGTAAACACGGTGATGGTCGTCACCGGATTCGGCGCTGCAAACAGGATGGATTTATCGTCCCCGAAGCGCTCCAGCACAGCGAGGCGGGACCCGGTCTTGGCATTCTCGGTCAGGCTCACTTTGGTCGCAATGTCATAAACCTCGCCCTGGACCAGGTACTTGCCGTCGTCCGTCACGTAAAAAATATCGGCCCCCACTTCCATCTCGAGGAAGCCCGGGAGCGGCGACTTACGTACGTTGGTGACCTCAACTTCCGGGAACAGATCCTGCACAAAGCGGTATTCCGGCGGCACGGCACCGCGGGTCGCGACGGACATTATCATCAGGAACAGACCGGTGAGGGCCGACAGGGAAGCAACAGAACGCTGGACAAATGGCTTCATAAATTCAGGGTCTCGGGCAAAGCCGTGTGGCGGGGGTTACGAGTGTGACCATGCGGGACACGATCCGTTCCACACCGCCACGGGCTGAGTGGCAGGAAGAGCGCTGCGAATTCTAGCACGCGACGGCGTTTGTGCAGCGGAATCGCAGGTCCAGCGAGCCTGGAAGAGGCAGGCCGGGTCTAGCCGCGGGGGTGATGCTGGGCATGCATTTCTTTCATGCGCGCCCGGGCAACGTGGGTATAAATCTGGGTGGTGGACAGGTCGCTGTGGCCCAGCAACATCTGGACGACACGCAGGTCAGCCCCGTTATTCAGCAAATGGGTGGCGAAGGCGTGGCGCAGCGTATGCGGCGACATCTTGCTGGAGATGCCCGCCTGCTTGGAATAGCGCTTAATAATATGCCAGAACGCCTGGCGGGTCATGCGATCGCCGCGCCGTGTCGGAAACAAGTAGTCGGTCTGACGTTCGAGCAGGATCTCGGTACGGGAGCCCGCTACGAACTGGCGAATCCAGCTCTGCGCCTCGTCGCCGAGGGGAATCAGGCGCTCGCGCCCACCCTTGCCAACAATTCGCAGCACGCCCTGGTTGAGGTTGATTTCGCTTTGCTTGAGGTTGATGAGTTCAGAAACCCGCAGCCCCGTTGCATACAGCACTTCAAGCATGGTGCGGTCGCGATGGCCGAGCGGATCGGACACGTCCGGTGCAGCCAGCAGAGCTTCGACCTCACCCTCGGTCAGCGACTGCGGCAGCGAGCGGCCGATACGCGGCATTTCAATTTTCACCGTCGGATCTTCCTGAATCACGCCCTCGCGCAGCAGAAAACGGTAAAAGCGGCGGAAGCTGGATAACTGACGCGCTGTCGAGCGCGGCTTGGCGCCCTGCTCGGTGCGAAACGTGATGAAAGCCAGCAGGTCGCTGCGCGTCGCATAGATCAGACTGGTATCCCGCTCCGCAAGCCAGCGGCGGAGCGCAACGAGATCGGCCCGATAAGCGCCAAGCGTGTTCGCCGACAGGCCACGCTCCATCCAGATAGCATCGAGAAACTTGTCGATGATCGCCTCAGACGATTTTTTTGCTGACGCTTGCGCGTCAACCGGGTTGTTAGTTGCTTCTGACATTACTTCAAGTCAATCCACGCGGCAAACGCCAAAAAATCGCCTCAGGAAACAACCCGCGTTGCTGGTACTGCTGGCGGGACTTGCGGATAATCGCTCCGGTTGTCCTGCACCAACGGTTCCTGCCACGATTCCGCGTTACTGTGCCGCTGTTACATGCGGAGAGCGGAGTTGTCTCGGTTGAACAAAGTATGGTTACGGGCGGCCACCGGAGCCGTGATCAACTTCACAGAATGCGTCACCGGGCGACATAAATATCGAGCGCTAATAATGTCGAGTGGTTCACACAAGCGGTCGCTGGCAGATTTGCTGTACGGCCTGTGGTTTGCCGCCAGCTTTTGCGGCTGCGCGCTCGCCGCAATTATTCTGGCGTGCTGCGTGCCCGGTGCGCAGCGGCGGCGGCGCGCTATGCGCGCGACCAGCAGCGCGCTGTTCCGGCTGGCGGGTGCGGCACCCGCGGTAAACGGGGCTGAACACCTGCCGGCGGGTCCGGCGGTCGCGGTGGCAAATCACGCCAGCTACCTCGACGGTCTGTTGCTCACGGCCGTGTTGCCGGAAAGCTATCAGTTCGTCATCAAGCGTGAAGTGACGCGCGTCCCGGTCATGCATTTCGTGCTTCGGCGCGTCGGCGCGCATTTCGTCGACCGGACGGCCAGCACGCGCGCCGCTGCCGATTTGCGCGCCATATTGCGCACTGCCGGCGATGGTGCCTCGCTGGCGTTTTTCCCTGAAGGCACTTTCACGGCTGAACCCGGGTTGCGGCCGTTTCGCTCCGGCGCATTCGTGCTGGCGCAGCGTTGCGGGGTGCCGCTGGTACCGATTACGCTGCAAGGCACGCGTGCCATGCTGCCAGCGGATCAGTGGCTGCCGGCGCGCGCGCCGCTGACGGTAACGCTGCATCGTACGGTTCTGGCGCAGCCGGACGGCGGGGCACCGGAGGCCATGCAGAGGTGCCGGGCTGCCATTTTGAGCGTTCTGGATGAACCGGACCTGGGGTAAAGCGCATGCCTGCCGACTGATTGGACTTGGCTCACCCCCGCGCTGCCCGCATAATTGCGCACCAGGCACACGAGCCGCATCGCGCGGCCCCCAGTCCTCAAACCCGTATCGAGAGGCGTCAATTGAGTACCGCATCGACAGTTATCGTAGCCGCGCGCCGCACCCCTATCGGCGCATTTCAGGGCACGCTGGCGCCGGCCACTGCCGTGGACCTGTCGGCAGCGGCCACGCGAGCCTGTCTGCATGACGCGGGGATCGACGCGGCGCATATCGACGAGGCGATTCTGGGCTGCGTCTTGCCGGCGGGCCTCGGCCAGGCTCCGGCCCGCCAGGCTGCGCTGGCCGCAGGCCTGCCGCAGGGTATCGGCACTACGACGGTCAACAAAGTCTGCGGCTCCGGACTGAAAGCGGTGATGCTGGCGGATGACCTCGTCCGCGCGGGCTCGGCCAGTATTGTGCTGGCCGGCGGCATGGAATCGATGACGAATGCCCCCTACCTGCTGCCGAAGGCACGTGCTGGTTACCGTATGGGCCATCAGGAAGTGCTTGACCATATGTTTTACGATGGCCTGCAGAATCCTTATGACGGCAACATGATGGGCCACTTTGCCGAAGCAACCGCCGGCAAATACGGCTTTACGCGGGCGGCTCAGGACGAGTTTTCACGGGAGTCAGTGGAACGGGCGCTGCGGGCAGCGGCGGCGGGCGATTTTGCTGCCGAAATAACTCCGGTGACGGTACGCAACCGGCGGCTTGAGCAAACCATCGCCGTGGACGAAGAGCCGGGGCGCTGTGACCTTGACGCAATAACCGGGCTGCGCCCTGCCTTCGCCAAAGACGGCACGGTCACGGCAGCTTCGTCATCATCTATCTCGGACGGCGCCGCGTCGCTCATCATCATGTCAGCGACTGCGGCAAGCGCACATGGCCTGCAGCCGCTGGCCCGGATTGTCGCCCATGCCGGGCACGCACACGAGCCCGAGTGGTTCACTACAGCGCCGGTAACAGCGGTGCGGAAAGTACTGACCAAGGCAGGCTGGGACGCCGCTGACGTCGATCTGTTCGAAATTAACGAGGCCTTTGCCTGCGTGACGATGGCAGCGATTCATGACCTTGGCCTGCCACATGACAAAGTCAACGTTAACGGGGGTGCCTGCGCACTGGGCCATCCGATTGGTGCAAGCGGCGCGCGCATACTGGTCACGCTGGTGCACGCGCTGCGGCAGCGCGGCCAGCGGCGTGGCGTCGCATCGCTGTGCATCGGCGGCGGCGAGGCGGTCGCGCTCGCCATTGAGGCGGCTTAGCTACATGCCCGCATAGTTCGGGCCACCGCCGCCCTCGGGCACGGTCCAGTTGATGTTCTGTGCCGGGTCCTTGATGTCGCAGGTTTTGCAATGCACGCAGTTTTGCGCATTGATCTGAAACCGCGGCTTGCCGCCCTCGTCGACCACCTCATAGACTCCCGCCGGGCAATACCGCTGCGCCGGTTCGGCGTACTCCGGCAGATTGCGCGCTATCGGCACGGTGGGGTCCGCAAGCCGCAGATGCACGGGCTGATCCTCTTCATGATTCGTACTCGACAAGTACACCGACGAGAGCAAGTCAAAACTGATAACGCCGTCGGCAGCCGGATAGTCGATCGGCGTCGCGTCGGCGGCGCGCTGCAGAGTGGCATGGTCAGGCGTTCGGCTGCGCAGGGTGAAAGGCAGTTTGCCGGCAAATATATTTTGATCCAGCCATATAAAGGCCGCGCCGAGCAGGTTGCCAAACTTCTTCTGTGCCGGCCCGAAGTTGCGCGCCTGATGCAGCTCTGACCACACCCACGAACCCCTGACCCGGGCCGCGTAGTCGCCGACAGTGGGATCCGGCGCGTCCTTGCCAAGGGCCGCAAACACCGCTTCGGCGGCCAGCATGCCGGTTTTCATCGCGGTATGGGAGCCTTTGATCTTGGCGTTATTAAGAAACCCGGCCTCGCAGCCGGCCAGCACGCCGCCCGGCACTACCAGCTCGGGGAGCGACTGCAAGCCGCCTTTGTTGACCGCGCGCGCACCGTACGAAATGCGTTTGCCGCCCTCGAGGAAGCGGCTTATCGAGGGATGATGCTTCCAGCGCTGCAGTTCCTTGAACGGCGAGAGGTACGGGTTGCTGTAGTTCAGGGCAACGATATAGCCCAGGTACACCTGGTTGCCGGCCGCATGGTAGAGAAAGCCGCCGCCTTCGGTGGAGCTGTCCAGCGGCCAGCCGGTGGTGTGCACAACCAGGCCCGGTTGATGCAGCGCCGGGTCGATCTCCCACACTTCCTTGAGGCCAATGCCGTAATGCTGCGGGTCGGCGTCTCGCCGCAACTCGTACTTGTCAATCAACTCCTTACCAAGACTGCCGTGACAGCCTTCAGTAAAGATCGTGTAGCGCGCGCGCAGCTCGTAGCCGGGCTCGAATGCAGGCTTACGGCTGCCGTCGGCCGCTATGCCCATATCGCCCGTAACGACGCCTGCGACCCGGCTGTCTTCATAGAGCACTTCAGCCGCCGCAAAACCCGGAAAAATATTGACGCCCAGCGCCTCAGCCTGCTCACCCAACCATCGGCACAGCTCACCGAGGCTGATAATGTAATTACCGTCGTTATGCAGCGGCCGCGGAACGAACAGACTTGGGACACGGCGCCCGGCTTGCGCACCGGTCAGATACCAGACTTCATCCGCCGCCACTTGCGTCCGCACCGGAGCCCCCTGCGCCTCCCAGTCCGGAAACAGCTCGTTCAGCGCCGTCGGCTGAAATACTGCGCCGGAAAGAATATGCGCACCAATCTCGGCACCTTTCTCGACCAGGCACACGTTGAGTTCCTGACCACTGTCCGCGGCAAGCTGCATGAGCCGGCAGGCGGCGGATAACCCGGCAGGGCCGCCACCGACAATCACGACATCAAACTCCATACTTTCCCTTTCAGTCACGCTCAGTCTCCGCAGCTACGTGGTTACTACCGTTGGATTGGCGCGATATTGTAGCTGATCGCGACTCCGGCAATGCGCATCGGGCGGCGTGACGCTGCTAAAATGGTCGTTTGTTAAACGTCCTGCCGGTGCGCCCATGACCCTGCAGCAACACTATCAGCGGACACTGCAAGCGCACGGCTATGCACCGGATGCTGCGCAGGAAGCGGCTGTCAGCCTGCTTGATCAGGTCCGTAGCGGGCTCCTCGGCCGTCATGCCGCGAAGCGACGCAATCGCTGGCGGCGGCTGCTGCCAGGCGGGCGAGACACAGCCCCGGTGCAGGGCGTCTATCTCTGTGGCGATGTGGGTCGTGGCAAGACCTTTGTGATGGATCTGTTCTTCAGCTCGTTGCCGTTCGCCGAGAAACGCCGCTATCACTTCCACCGGCTGATGTACCGGGTGCACGGACAACTCAAGTCACTGCAAGGCGAGCGTGATCCGCTGGACCTGATCGCGGATAACCTGGCGCGAGAGGCCTGCGTGCTCTGCTTCGACGAGTTTTTCGTCAGCGATATTGCCGATGCCATGATCCTGGGACGGCTGCTCGAAGCATTGTTTGCGCGCGGAGTTACTCTGGTGGCCACATCCAACATTCCTCCCGCCGACCTGTACAAAGACGGGCTGCAGCGCCAGCAGTTTCTGCCCGCCATCAATCTCATCAAGCAGCACACGCACGTGTTCAGCCTGAATGGCAACACGGACTACCGCCTGCGACTGCTGGAACAGGCGGAAATCTGGCACGCGCCGCTCGATACGCAAGCCAACCAGAACCTGGAGCGTTACTTTGCATCGATTGCGCCCGATCAGGGCAGTGATGACCGGTCGCTGGAAATCCTCGACCGCAGTATCCCTACCCAGCGGTGCGCCGATGGCATTGTCTGGTTTAGCTTCGCCGACCTATGCGCCGGCCCCCGCAGCCAGGACGACTACATTGAAATCGCCCGTCTGTTTCACACCGTCGTCGTTTCCGACATCCCGGTGCTGGATGCACAGGCAGAGGACGCGGCGCGCCGCTTCATCGCGATGGTGGATGAGTTTTATGACCGCCGCGTCAAGCTGATAGCCTCCGCCAGCGCAGAACCGCCCCGGCTGTATACCGGTCGCCGCCTGCGTCAGGAAATGCAGCGGACACTCAGCCGCCTGGTCGAAATGCAATCAACCGCTTACCTTGCCCAGCCGCATCGCCCGTGATAACGATTCTGCCGGCGCTGCCCTAACAGGTTAAAATAACGCAGTTAACGATACGAATGGAGCAATCTATGGCAGGCAAACTGGTATTGTGCCGGCACGGCCAGAGCGAATGGAATCTGCAAAACCTGTTTACGGGTTGGCACGATGTAGACCTGACCGAGCAGGGCCGCGCGGAAGCCAGGCGCGCGGGTGAGGATCTGAAAGCGCTCGATATCCGCTTTGATGTGGCCTACACATCGGTACTCAAGCGCGCTATCCGCACACTGTGGATCATTCTGGATGAAATGGACCTCATGTGGATTCCGGTCATCCGCGCCTGGCAACTGAACGAGCGCCACTACGGCGACCTGCAGGGCCTTAACAAAGCCGAAACAGCGGCGCGGCACGGCGATGAGCAGGTGCATATCTGGCGCCGCAGCTACGACATTCCCCCGCCGCCGATCGCGACCGATGACCCCCGTCACCCGCGCCATGACAGCCGGTATGCTGGTATCGACTCCCTGCCGGCTACCGAATCCCTGGCGACGACGCTGGCCCGCGTCGAGCCGTATTTTCTGGAACATATCGCACCGCGGCTGCGGGCCGGCCAGAATGTTCTGGTGGCTGCTCACGGCAACAGCTTGCGGGCCCTCGTCAAAATGCTGGACAAGATATCGGATGACGAAATTACCGGCTTCAATATCCCCACCGGCGTCCCTATCGTTTATGAGTTCAATGACGCGCTGGAGCCGCTGAGCCGCAAATTTGTCGGCGACGCCGCCGCGGTTGCCGCAGCAGCGGCTGCGGTCGCCAATCAGGGCAAGGCCTGAGCCTTGCTCTACGATCTCGGCACGCAGCGGCCAACCATTGCGGCTGACGCCTACATCGCTCCGGGTGCCGTCGTTATCGGTGATGTCCACCTGGCCGCCGAATCCAGCGTGTGGTTTGGTGCGGTGCTGCGCGGTGATATCGAGCGGATTAGCGTGGGGCGCGGCGCGAACGTGCAGGACGGCACGGTGATGCATACCGATGCGGCCAACCCGTGCAGCGTGGGCGATTACGTCACAATAGGCCACATGGCAACGCTGCATGGCTGCACGGTCGGCGCGCATTCACTGATTGGCATCGGCGCGACGCTGCTCAACGGCGCCATGGTGGGCGAGCACTGCATCGTGGGCGCACATACCCTGCTGACGCCGGGGAAGCGCTTCCCGGACGGCGTGCTGATCATGGGCACTCCGGGCAAGGTCATCCGCGACCTCACCGAGCGGGAGCTTGCGGGGCTGCAGGCCAATGCCGAGCGCTACGTCACGCGCGCGCGCCGCTACCGCGAGGAACTGCGGCCGCATACACCCGGGTAGCCATCAGCCACCCGGCAGGTTGTCAGCGTCGCCGCGCACCCGGATCAGGCCCTCCTGGGCGCTGGAGGCCACCAGCTTGCCGTCCTGCGTATAGACCTGACACCGCGCGAGTCCCCGGCCACCGGACGAACTGGGGCTGTCGAAAGCAAACAGCAGCCACTCATCGAGCCGGAATTCGTGATGAAACCACATGGCGTGGTCGAGACTGGCCATCTGGATACTCGTATCGGCAAAGCTGATGGCGTGCGGCAGCGTAGCCGTGCCAAGCAGTTCGTAATCTGACACATAGGCCATCAGCGTCTGCTGCAAGGCCAGATCGTCCGGCAACGCATCCTTCGCCTTGATCCAGACGTACTTAACAGGTTCGAGCTTGGTCGGGTTGAGAAAATCCGGCTGCGCCAGCGGCCGGACGAAAAACGGTCGCTGGCGGGTCAGGTAACGCCGCATTTTTTCGTGCACCTGCTCCAGCACATTGCCGCCGATTTCGCTGCGGTCAGCCAGGCCCTCAGGACCCGGCACCGACGGCATCACCGACTGATGCTCGATACCGTGTTCCGGAACCTGAAACGACGCCGCCATATTAAAGATTGGCCGCCCGTGCTGGATGGCAACCACGCGTCGACTGCTGAAGCTGCCGCCGTCGCGCGCCCGGTCCACTTCGTAGACAATGGGTGCGTTCACATCACCCCGCCGCAGAAAATACGCGTGCAGCGAGTGGCAATGCCGGCCGGTCACGGTTTGCGTTGCCGCATGCAGCGCCTGGCCGAGAACCTGGCCGCCAAACACCTGCGGGGTGCCAATGTCGCGACTTTCACCACGGTAGATATTCTGCTCAATGCGCTCCAGCGTCAGGAGTTCGAGCAGGTCGGCCAGTACGGGATCCATGAATCAGACACCTTTGCTGAGCCACGTCTGAACAAGTTGCCCCTAACAGGGGACGCGCGGCATCGGATAGCCTATGCTAACGTCTGCAAGCAACAGGAGGAATACCCAATGACTGACAATCATGCGCAGCTAACCAAAGGCAGCGGTGCCTGCAGATGGGCGGTCCGGCTGGCCATCGCCAGCCTGGCACTTCTGGTTGCGGGTCTGGCTGCGGGCCAGCTCGGGGTGGGTCCGTTCGTGGCGATGTTAACCATCACGGCCGCCACCCTGGTCGCAATCATCGCGGGCATCACCGGAGCCATCGGCTTACTGCGCAGCGGCGGCAGCGGGGCCGGCAGCGGCGTCGGGCTGGTATGGCTGGCGGTCATACTGGGTGTCGCCGGCATTGCCAACACCGCGGCACGCATGGGTGCCGGCGGTGCGCCGATTCACGACATCAGCACCGACACAGCTGACCCGCCCGCCTTTGTCGCCGTGGCCGAGCTGCGCGGTCCGAATGACAATCCGGCCGAATACGCCGGGCCGGAGACGGCAGCGCAACAGGCCGCCGCCTATCCCGACCTGCAGACGCTGGTACTGGCAGACCCTTACAGCCTCGTCTTTGCGACGGCCCTCGAAGTGGCCGAGCGGATGGGCTGGGAAATCGTGGCCAGCGATGCCAATGCAGGCCGCATTGAGGCCACCGCGACGACGCCTTTTGTCGGGTTCAAGGACGATGTCGTAATCAGGATCCGCGACCGCAGCCCGCAAACCCTGGTCGACGTGCGCTCCAAGTCGCGCCTCGGCATGGGCGATATGGGCGTCAACGCCAAACGCATTCGTGATTACACGGGTCAACTGGTGGCTGCGCTCGAGCCCTGAGGCTCCGCAACCCCGCGGTTGTGCCGGCCGATTGCGAGCGCTCTGCCTACAAGCCC
>JAZBOT010000168.1:0-5160 GCA_036351295.1 Gammaproteobacteria bacterium
TGAGCCGCTGGACATCCCTTACGGCGACTACCTGCAGTCGCTGGGCGCGCCCGCGGCGGCGCTGCCGCTGCTGGCGATCGGGGCGCAGCTGGGCTCGCTCGACGCCGAGTCCGCGCTGTGGAAACTGCACGGCATCAAGTTTTCCATGGACTCGATGGCCTCCGCGATGGCGCAGAAGCTGCCGTTCAGGCAGTACGTGCCGGGCGGCATGAGCCGCCTGACGGATGCGATGGCGGCCTCGCTGGCGGCCGAGGTGCGGCTGAACACCGCCGTGACGGGCATCGAGAATCGCCCGGATGGAGTCACGGTAAGCGCCGGCAATGGCCGGCGTTACGCAGCGGACTTCGCGATCTGCACGCTGCCGTTGCCGGTGTTGCGCAGCGTACCGCTGAGTACCCCGCTGCCGGCCACGGCCGCGGCGGCCGTGCGTGAAATACCTTACGGGCGGGCGACCAGCGTGGTGCTGAAAGTGCTCGATCCGTATTGGGAAGCGGACGGCATGCCCCCCAACCTGTGGACCGACACCGTGCTGCAGCGGGCGTTTCTGAACCCTTCACCCACCGGTGAGGGCCAGCACCTCTGGGTGTTTAACACGGGTGACGACGACCTGTCGCAGCGCGACTGGAGCGATGCGGAGATTGGCGACTACGTCCTGCAGCAGATCAACGCGCTCCGGCCGAGCACAACGGGGCGCCTGGAGGTAGGCGCCGTGCGCACCTTTACCCGCGACCCGCTGGTCGGCGGCACGTATGCGTCGCGGGCGCCCGGCCAGGTTAAACGCTTCAAGAATGTACTGGCAGACCGCTTCGACCGCCTGGTGCTCGCGGGCGAGCATACCGCCGGGCTCAACTCCGGTATGGAAGGCGCCATGGAGTCGGGCGAGCGGGCGGCTTTGGTGGTCTCCGCCGCCTGACCCGCCGGGCCGGCGCGCGGCGACTGTCGGTAACTACCTATTGTCGCATTGCGGCGCGGTGGCATAGCGTCGGGGTACGCGCAAGAAAGCCGTTCTCGTGGCCGCCTTGCAGCTTTTTTTACCAATGTAAGCCGGGGGGCTTCACCATGATAAAACCTAACCGTTCCGCCACCTGGCGGCGCCGTCTCGATTTCCGTCAGGCTGGTTCGGGCCTTGCGGCTGCGGTCGGCGGACTGATACTGAGCGTCACCGGCGTGCAGGCAGCGCCACTCGATGAAATTACCGTGTCGGCACGCCGCACGGATGAGAACCTGCAGGATGTGCCGGTGGCCGTGACGCCGTTTACCGCCGAGCTCATCGAGGATCTTAATCTGCAGAGCATCGATGACATCGCGCTGTTTACGCCCGGCTTCTCGTTTACCAGTGCCTTCGGCCGGCAGCCCGGTTCTGACCGTCCGGCTATGCGCGGTATTTCGACGGTGCAAAACGGTATTGCCAACGCCTCGGCGGTTTCCTACTTCATCGACGGCGTGTATCTGGGCGGCTCGCCGCAGGCTACAGAGCTGAGCAATGTTGAACGGGTCGAAGTGCTCCGCGGGCCGCAGGCGGCTGCGCTGGGTCGCGGCACTTACATCGGCGCCATCAACTTCATCACCCGGCGGCCCACGGATGAGTTTGCCGCGTTTGCCGACGTGACGGCCGGTCAGGACGGCCTGTTCAACGTAACGGGTAACCTGAGCGGACCGCTTACCGACACGCTGGGATTCTTCGTGGCGGCGGGCAGCAACAGCTTCGACGGTCAATACACCAACCAGCGTACTGGCACCGATCTCGGTGGTCAGGAGTCCCTGGACCTCACGACCAAGCTGTTCTGGACACCCACTGACAACTTCGATGCCGTGTTCAAGGTGGGCTATCAGGAAACCGACGACGATCACTTCCCGATCTACCTGCAGCCGCGTATTTTCAACAACTGCTGCTTCCGTGATCCGGTCACTTCGCCGCGGTCGCGCGAGTACTACATTGGCGAAGCGCGCGCAGATCCCAACCGCATCAACCTGGTGACCGATATTCTCGACCAGGCCGGCGGCTCCGGTGTCGAAGTAGAGCGTCTGATTCTGTCCACCAACATTAACTGGACCTTCGCGGACGACATGACCTTGAGCGTTCTTGGTGGTTACATCGACGATGAGATCCAGACCGGCTTCGACGTGTCCTATGCCGGCTACGACCCGGTGCCGTTCGGTATCGCTGCGGGCCAATTCTGGCAGATTGACCGCGACGAGCAGTCCGATGCGTCGCTGGAGATCCGCCTCACCTCATCGCGAGACCGGGCAGTGCGCTGGACCGTGGGCGGCTACTACTACAACGGTAAGACCTCCGAGAAAGCGACCAATCGCGTCATCAGCGACGGGATGGGCGGCTTTGTGGCGGTGCCGCTCGAAGTGGCGGACCTCACCGATGAAGAGATTGAGAACTTCGCCGTTTTTGGCGGTATCGACTGGGATGTGACCGACAAGCTGACGCTGGGTGTCGAAGCCCGCTACGCGGAAGACGAAATCACGGTCAGAAACTTCAGTAACGACCCGCGGGATGAGCCTGCTATACCTTTTGGCTCGTTCCTCGAGCAGTTTGACGGCAAATTCACGAGCTTCACACCCCGTGTGACTGCGGTGTATGCATTCAGCGACGACGTCAACTTCTACGGCAATATCTCTAAGGGCACCAAGCCGGGCGACTTCAATAGCAACGTGCCGAGCGATCCGGTTACTGGCGAGCCGCTGGAGAACCTGCGCGAAGTTGACGAAGAGATCGCCTGGAACTACGAGGTCGGTGCCAAGACAACGTTGCTTGACGGCCGTGCCAACTTCAACGTGGCGTTTTACTACCTTGACGTGTCTGATCAGCAGCTGACGCAGGTGTTCGAAATCCCGGGCGGCGGTGGTATCACGGATTCCCTGCTGCAGAACGTTGGCGAAACCGCGGTTCGCGGCCTCGAACTGGAGTCGGTGTTCGACTTGACCGACAACTGGCGCGGTGGCCTCACCTACGCCTACACAGACGCCAAAATCACCAAGCGCATCAGTGCTGACCAGGCCGAGTTGCTGGGCAGTGACGGCAGTCTCGAGCAGGAGTTGGCGCTGGGTAATGTCGCCGGCAAACGTGTGCCGCGTATCCCGCAGAACCAGTTCAGCGTCTGGACGCGCTATGACAGGGCTTTCGGCAACAACCGGCTGTGGTACGTCAGCGCCGACTATGCCTACGAGGGCTCAAAGTTCGCGCAGGAGCACAACCTGATCGAAACCGGCAACCGCAATATCGTGGGGGCCCGCGCCGGTATCGTGATCGACAACTGGGAGTTCGAGCTCTGGGGCCGGAATATCTTCGACGAAGATGCCCCGGTTGACATCATCCGTTACATCGATCGCCGCTTCGGGACGTTTCCGCCCGGTAACGGCAGCACGAGCCCCCGCGGCTTTGGCCTGACGCTGCCGCTGCAGCGCCAGATCGGTGTCTCGGCTCGCTATCGCTTCGGTGGTTAGTCAGGCAATAACCTGACGCCTGCATCCTTAGCAGGCGGTAAAAAAACGGGCCGGCGGTTTGTAACCGACGGCCCGTTTCTTTTATTGTTGGCGCGCCCGTATGCCTCGTCCAGGCCCGGCATACCTACTCCACGCCCGCGGTTTCGATCTTCAATGGCTCGCCGCAGTGCTTGCAGTGAACCGCGTCGGGGTCGTGCCGGCTGAGCTTGCACTCCGGACAGTCGTACTTGACCTTCGGTGGCTGGAAGATTGCTCGCGCCAGACGTACGAACAGGGCGACGCCGAAGATCATGATGAACACCGACAGCACCTTGCCGCCGGGCGTGCTCAGCGTGATGTCGCCGAAGCCCGTTGTTGTCAGTGTTGCGACGGTGAAGTACAGCGCGTCTATGTAGTTCTCAATCGACGTCTCCTCGCCGAAGCGCACCACATAGACGATGGAGGTAGCGACGATGACAAAAACGAACAGGTTCACCGCGGCGAAAATGGCGTCCTCGTGAACGCGAAAAAAGGCCACGTCCCGCCGCAGATCGTGCAGCAGGCGGTAGGAATGAATCAGGCGCAGACCGCGCAGCACGCGCAGAATGGCGAGATTTTCCTCGAACAGAGGAGCGAGGAACAGCGACAGGACAACGATGATGTCGGCGATCGTATAAACGCGGAACAAGGTTTCCTTTCGATTCTCGGCAACCCAGATGCGGGCGGCAAAGTCCGTCAGGACCAGTACGCCGATTGCGAAATTGACACCCCCCAGAAATTGCTGGTGCTCGGCAGCGACCGTTATCAGGAAATACACGATCGTAGTAACGTCGAAGACGACCAGCGCGTAGCGAAACGCCGCGGCCCTGCGGCTTCTCCCGTGATACAGCAGCCTAATGCTGCGGCGCAGGCTGCCGTCTGTCTCTAATGTGCTCATCGGGTCCGCTATAGGTTTGCCGACACTATAATCATCGGACCGGCAGATTGCCGGCGCGACCAGTCGATGCGGCCGGTTGTCTCGTCACGGGACTGCATCCGTATCGTCGGCAATTTCGTCCGTGACCTGTGCCCAGGCCAGAAATGCGAAGATCAGCGTTCCTCCTGCGACGTTTCCTGCGAGCACGGGCAGGAAGAATCCCGTCAGTGCATCGACGATGCCGAGTTGTCCGGCCACCAGCAGATAGGCCATCTCTACGGACCCAGCAACGATGTGGGTAAAGCCGCATACGCCGATCAGCCAGGTGAAGAGGAGGATGACCCAGAAGCTCGAGCTGCTTGCCTGGGGAAGCATCCATACCAGAGCGGCAATCAGAATGCCCGCAGGTACGCCCCGCGCGAGACTGTCGATGGCTGGCAGGCTCATGGCTTTATGGGAAATCGCGGTGACCTCAGCCACAACCTCGGGAGGCAGGACATGGGTATAGACCATGGTTGTGCCGGCAATGAGGCATCCGATGACGTTGGCGAGCAGCACGATGGACCACAGCCGTGCGACTCGCTGCAGGCTCTCAAGTGTGCGCGTGGCCATCACGGGCAGAACCGTTACGATCGTATTTTCCGTGAATAACTGCATGCGGCCGAGGATGACGAGCAGGAAGCCGAAGCTGTAGCCGAAGTTCACGATGATCGGCCGCCACTGCGCATCGGGCAGGTACGCGGTAAACATAGCCTTGCCGATGATCGAGAAGCTGATCAGCACGCCCGCGGCGACGCCGGACCAGAACA
>JAZBOT010000169.1:0-2741 GCA_036351295.1 Gammaproteobacteria bacterium
ATGATCGGCCAGATAAACTTCATGCAGAACCACACGAAGACGATCATCGCGATGGTCTGGCCCGCAAATGTTGGGATGTTCAGTTCCACTGTTTACAGCTCCTGCGTGGTTTGCGTTGGCACAGCAGGCCGAGGCCTTGCGCCCTACACACCGGCCGCTTAATTAAACGCCGCCTGCAGCCTGAAACTGTTCGATGAACGGGTTAGCAAACGCGAAGAACAGCGCCACACCCACACCGATCATCGCCACAGCGTCGAGCAGTGCGACGACGAGAAACATTTTGGTCTGGAGCATCGGGGCCAGTTCAGGCTGCCGCGCGCAACCTTCGAGGAAGCGGCCGCCCAGCAGGCCCATGCCAATGCCAACGCCCAGGGCGCCGAGGCCAATCAGAAGTGCGACAGCGATCGCGGTAAAACCAATTACAGTACCCATCAGTTGCTCCTACAAAAGCAGTTTCGTGACTAAAAATAAAACGGTTAATTGAAATATTGCGGGTTACAGCTAGTGAGACTCGTGCGCCTGACTGAGGTACACAATGGTCAGCATCATAAAAATATAGGCCTGTAGCGTAACGACCAGGATATGAAACACCGCCCAGATAAAATGCAGCGGGAGCTGATACAGGCCGACCAGCGCAATCAGGATAAACAGCAGCTCGCCGGCGTACATATTGCCAAACAGCCGCAGCGACAGTGATAACGGTTTCGCCAGCAACGCGACCAGTTCGAGGACCAGATTGAAGGCGCAGACCAGCGGCCACAAAATCTTCGGCACACCCAGATCCCGCGGGTTGAGCGGGTTCATCATCAGGTCGCCGACGACAAAGCCGCCGACACCCTTGATCTTGAAGCTGTAAAACAGGATCAGCGCAAACACCGACAGCGACATGCCGAAGGTGACGTTGAGGTCGGTGGACGGCACCACCTTGAGATACTCGATGCCGGCCATGTGCGCCAGCGTCGGCAGCCAGTCGACCGGGACCAGGTCCATGACGTTCATCAGGAACACCCAGCACACGATGGTGAGGGCCAGCGGCGCGATCAGCGGGCTCTTGCCGTGGAAAGTTTCCTTGACGCTGGTGTCTACAAACTCCACCAGCAGCTCGACCATAGCCTGCAGCTTGCCGGGTTTACCGGCCTGCATGTTCCTGGCCACCCGATAGAACAACGCGCAAAACACCACGCCGAGCAGGATGGTGAAGAACATGGTATCGAGGTTAATAGCCCAGATATTGCCGGAGCAGATATCGGTGTCGTGGTTGTTCGTCACCCATTGACCGTCGACGACGCAGGCCTGCAGGTTCTGCAGGTGATGCTGGATGTATTCGCCGCTGGTCGGTGCGCCTTCGCTTGCCATATCGGTGTCGTCTTTTCTAAGAGTCGGGCCAGTTCCGCTCGCGCAGATTCTGTGTGGCCACGTCCGGTTCAAACCACGGATAGCGCGTACCAAGCGCCACCCAATAAACAATGTAGGTCGCCGCAAAACCCGCTATGGTCGGCACCATCCGGGCATGCAGCAGCCGTATCGCTACTAAAAACAACGCGCCCGTCAACACAATCTTGACGAGCTCACTAATCCACAAACCCTGCATAAAGGCCTGCGGTTCAGCGCCCGCATCGACCTGCAGCAGCCGTATCGCCTGATACAGGCCTGCCAGCATACCGATGCCGCCGCCCATTACGATGGACAGCGCTGCGGCCGCGGAACCCCCCAGCCAGACCGCACCCGCAATGGCCGCAGTCAGCAGCAGCTGCCACGCCGTAAGGGTGAGAACTGCCAGTCGAGCTTTGTGAAATGTCTGTGTATTGCCCATCATTGGCGGGCTAATCACGGATACAAAAAAAGCCACGTCGGCGGCGCTGAAATGCGCTCGCAGTGGCGACTGAGCAGCAGCCCGTGCTGTTCAGCCCGCGAATTGTAGGGGCTTCACCGCCGCGCTTCAAGCCCTTATGGGCGTTCACTTGATATGCGCGAGAATACCGTCGAGCTCGTCGAGGCTGTTGTAACTGATGATGAGCTTGCCCTTGCCACCCGCATTATGTTGCAACGCAACCTTCGCGCCGAGGCGCTCCGCGAGCTCAACCTGCAGCCGGCGGGTATCCGGGTCGATCGTGCCCGCCGGTGTCGCGCCGCGGGCAGGCTTCCCCGCCTGCAGCCGCTTGACCAGCGCCTCGGTCTGGCGCACCGACAGGCCTTTGCCCACCACGTCCTGCGCCGCTGCAGCCTGGCTGCGGCCACCCGACAGCCCCAGCAGGGCGCGCGCATGGCCCATACTGAGCTGACCGCCGGCGAGCAGCTGCAGGGCTTCGGGTGCCAGCTCCAGAAGGCGCAGCAGGTTCGTCACGGTTGCGCGTGACTTGCCGACCGCGGTCGCCGCTTCCTGGTGGGTGAGATCGAATTCATCAATCAGCCGCTGCAGACCACGGGCTTCCTCGAGCGGGTTCAGGTCCTCGCGCTGCAGGTTCTCAATCAGCGCAATCGCCGCAGCCTGCTCGTCGTCAACATCGCGCACGATGGCGGGTATTTTGGCAAGTCCGGCCAGCTGCGCGGCACGCCAGCGGCGCTCACCGGCAATAATTTCATAGCGTGGTCCGCCGGCGGCAGTTTTCAACGCCCGCACCGAAATGGGCTGCAGCACGCCCTCTTGTTTAATTGAGGCCGCCAGCTCCTGCAGGGTTTCGCGGTGCATGTCACGCCGTGGCTGATACTCGCCGGGAGTCAGCTGGTCGAGATCCAGGTCG
>JAZBOT010000170.1:0-15619 GCA_036351295.1 Gammaproteobacteria bacterium
ACCGCCGGATCTTTGCCACCCAGTTCGAGATAAGCGGGAATGAAATTACGCGCTGCACCCTCAGCCACTTTGCGGCCGGTCGGAACGCTGCCGGTAAACACCACGGCATCGACGCAATCAACCAGTGCGGCACCCGCCTGACCGGTTCCCACCACGATATCCAGTACCGCCGCGACTTCCGGGCATTCGGCAATAGCAGCACGCATCGGCTCCACCCATCGTGGCGTGACCTCGCTCGGCTTGATCACCACCGCGTTACCGGCCGCCAGTGCCGGGAACGTGTCGATGAACGACAAAATGACGGGGAAATTCCATGGCGAGATATTGCCGACCACGCCGAACGGGATGCGGTTGGTGCTGCCGTGAATGCTCGGAATGTGGGCCGGCCGGGCCGCGGGCGACGCCAGCGCGCGGGGGGCATCGGCCACGGCACGCCGAATAAAGCCGGCGAGCCCGTCAACTTCGATGCCGGGAATCATGGCCCGCCCGGTGTCGGCCGTGAGCGCACTGACCAGCTCCTCGCGGTGGGCCAGGATGCATTCGCCGAACCGCTGCAACACGTCCAGACGCGCCGCGAGGCTCATCGCAGCCCATTGCGGCTGCGCTGAGCGCACACGCTCGCAGGCCGCCCGCACGTCAGCAACCGTGGCGTCAACAAACTGATAATCATGCACACCCGTGTACGGATTGCGCACCGAAATGGTCTGGCTCATGACAGTTCTGTCTCCGGGGTCAGGGGCAGGGTGCTAGACGGCCACCCAGCCGTACTGGGTATTGCTGGGCTCAGCGCCTGATTCGAGGTAAGCCGTTTTCATCCCTGACAGGCTGTCACCCGGAATAGCGGAGCGCGCAGCCTCGATGTCGATACCGTACAGACCCGCTATATTCCTGCCAAAAATAAGTTCGCGGTCTGCAGCCGTAATGGGGCTGTAGCCGAAATCCTGCTGCAGCTTCTCCGGCATCTCGAAGCGACGGAATGCCTCAATCTGCCACTGCGGTGAGCCCCACCAGATACTGTCGGTTCCCCAAATCACGTGATCAGCGCCAAACTCGCCGATCACCTGCCCGAGCAGGTGCCCGCAAATCTCCGGGTGGGTGACAACGGAATGACCAAAAACAGCACCGAGTTCCGGGTACACATTGCGGATATCCGGGTTCTCGCGCTTCATCCGGACCATATCCGTGGTCCATGGCAAATAGCCGTCGGCCTCGATACCGGACTCACCGGGCGGCAACATGGTCATCATGTGCTTCATGCCGGAATGATAAATAATGAAATTCAGGTCCGGAAAATCCCGGGCCGCCTGCATGATGTCGTCCGGCTTAAAGTACGATTCAAAGCGGCCTGGCAATGGTAAACCTTTGTGAATACTTATATTTACCACACCAAGCTCAAGTGCTTTCTCGTAAAACGGATAGGCAATTTCCGTGTCGTCAAGCCGCCAGGGGCCGGACGGATTGCCGGTGTAACACTTCCAGCCGTCAATCCCAAGCTCGCGGACACCACGCTCCATGTCCTCGGCCACAAAACCCGGCGACATGGGATCGGCCAGCCCGTGGCTGAGCATGCGCTGAGTCCCGGCAGCCGCGTTCACCAGGTCGCGAGTCGCGACCATGTCGGGAGTGGGCAGGGCATGAGCCTTGGGCGGCCCGATGACGGCACCGCTCATAATGGCCATCACGGTATCGCTGTCAAAAAAGATTTCCTTGACGAAGTTGGCCCGGTGCAGCGTTTCGGGGCCCGGCACGATACCGTTCAGATCCGGGTTCAGCCCGGCCTTGGCCGTCAGCGTGCGGAACATGGTCGGCCCTTTGATGCTGTCCTTTACGTGGTGGGTCTGCGCATCGAAAATAAACTCCGTTTTCGGCCACATTTCGGCGGAAACGCCCGGATCGAGCGCCTCTGCCGGGTCCACTTTGTAGATGCCGCCAAACACGTCGTTCATGGCCAAAAAGCCGGTCGCCATGCCGCCCGAGGAGCGGAGGAATTCGCGGCGGGAGATGCCCAGTTTGCGGGCAAAACCGTCGGCCAGTTCCCTTACGCGATGCTCCACGCGACACTGATCGGGTGTCTGCGGCAGGGGCGGGAACTCCTCATTGGAGACGATCTGGGTGGGAATGGGACTGGCATCCGCATTGTGATCGTCTTTCGCGGTCTTTCTAACCCACATGATCGTCCTCCTGGAGCCGGTCCGGTAAGACTGTCAATATAGCAGTCCGCCAGCGGCACGCCTATGTTGCAGCCGCAAAAAAAAGCGGCCAGTCACGAATGACCGGCCGCTGGTTTAACCGACTTGCGGGCTGGCGGCCTACATATAGTTCTTGCGGTACCAGTCGTTGACTTCGTCGCCGGTGGTCAGCCAAACATCCTTGTGGCTCGCAATGTACTCAAAAGCGCGTGCCAGATGCTTGAACTTGTTCGGCTGGCCGACATGGAACGTATGCAGACAGATGGGCATACAGCGGGCGTTGGTCGCGCCTTCTTCGTACAGCACATCAAACTGATCAATGATCATGTCGCCGAACGCTTCCGACGATACGCCGAGGTTCAAAAACGCGGGGATATCATTAATTTCCACCGTGTAAGGAACCGAAATCAGGTTGTTCTTGGGTGTATTGAAGCGGAACGGATGATCATCAGCCGTGTAGTCACAGAGATACTCGACGCCGTATTCCTCCAGCAGCCGCGGCGTGTTGTCCGTGTGCGTGAGGAACGGGCTGAGCCAGCCTTTGGTCTTGCGACCGAGGGTCTTTTTCATTGCGCCCAGCGTGGCTTCCAGAATCTCGCGCTCGCGCTCCTCGGAGAGCATCTGCAGAGAACCGTCCGGCTGCCGCACATTACCGATAAAGTTGGCCGGCGCGTTGTTCACGCCGTGACCGATCCAGGCCCAGTTGCGCGCCTCACCCTCCTCGATAATACGGGGGTACTCGCGGATAATTTCACCGTTCAGGCAAACCGTGCCCCGCATGCCGCAATCGTCCATCAGGTCCATCATGCGCCACAGGCCCACGCGGTTGCCGTAATCGCGCCAGCCGTAGTTCAGCGGGTCCGGCGTAAAGCCCTGGGTACCCGGGATCAGCGCGGTGCCGGGGATAGCGGCCGGAAAGTGCTCAATATTGATGTACGGCATCACCGCAACGCGGGCGCCATTCGGAAGCTTGAACGGTTCGCGATCAATGATCGGCACGTAGTCATAATGCTGTGACTGCGTCAGCTCACTGCGCTTTACCGCGGTTTTCTTCGCGGCTTTTTTCTTCGCGGCTTTTTTCTTGCTCGCTGCCATAATTCTGCTACTCCAGAGTATTGTCGGTAAAAATGCTGTGCCAGGCTTTGAAGCGTCGCCCGGCCTGTCATACAAAAATCAGCTGCGTGAACTTACAGGCTGTGCAGGTACTCAAGTGCTTCGGCCTTGCTGATGACATCGCCATACTTGGCATTGATGTCAAACAGGTTGGCTTCATGCGGGTCATCATGACGGTCACCGATGCATTCACGCACACAGATCGGCCTGAAGCCGTGCTGCACGCAGTCAACGGCGGTGGCGCGGATGCAGCCTGACGTGGTGCAGCCCGTGATGATCAGCGTGTCAATGCCGGCGGCCGTCAGCGTCGAAGCAAAACTGGTGCCAAAAAATACGCTCGCGTACTGCTTGGTGATGATGGTTTCGCCCGGCTCCGGCAATACGCGCTCGTCGAAGTGCGCCAGCGGGTCGCTCTCGATCAGGCATTTCAGCACGGGGGCTTTTTTGATCCACACGCCACCGTCGATGAAATTGTGCTCGTTGTAGCGCACCTGCGTATGAAAAATGTCGATCCCGGCCTTGCGCGCGGCCGCCAGCAGCTCCGGTTGCTCGTCACAGGCTTTGACCACGCCAGGCGCAAACAGCGGCGAGCCCTCGGTGGTGTACCCCTTGAGCAGATCGATGGACACCAGCGCCGATTTCTTCCCAAATCCGAGGCGTCCGTCCCAGACTCCCGAATAATTGTCATCGCGTTTTTCAGCCATTGTTATCTCCGTGTTAACTGGGGTTCGCAGCCCATAAGGGTCACCGATACTAACCCAGCGGCGCGCGCAAAACCTAGTCCCCGCGGGGGCCGCGGCAGGGGTGTCCACAGCATGGAATGCCCGGCGCAATGTCACTGCGCGGTACTTTTGGCTTGCCGCCGGCCGGGCGCTATGATGGCCGCTTATTACGCTACCGGGAACCGCCATGAGCAGCACCGCACAGCAGCTACGCTATTCAGCCGTCGGCATCCAGAATCAGTCGCGGATGGCCGTAGAACGCGCTGACTACATGCGCGATATTGAGCGCCTGGCGACCACGATCGGGTTTGCCGTCTGGAACTGCAGCCTGGACCTGCCCGTACGGCTGGTTGCGGTCTCCGAGGGCGGCATCGGCGGGTGGGCGCTCGGTGGCGGCGCCGAGCATCAGCGCATATACGATCAGGTGGTGCCCGAACTGGACGGGCCGGAGCTGCGCGCGCTCGCTGATGTGGCGCGTGGCACCAACACCTACCTGGTCGCCCAGATGGTCTGCAAAGACCCGGAATTCATGGAAAACAAGATATTCAATATCGCGTTTATCCTGAGTCCGGAAGGCGAGCTTATCCACAAGCACTACAAAACCTCCTTTTATCAGTACGAGCCGAATGTCGCGCCCAGCGATATCTGGAACCACTACCTGGAACTGTATGGGGATGACCCGATCAAGCTGCATCAGGCCCTGTGGCCGGTCGCCCGCACCGAGATTGGCAATATCGGCACCCTGATTTGCGCGGAGGGCAGTTTTCCGGAGGCGGCGCGGGGACTGGCGATGAACGGCGCCGAAATCATCTGGCGGACGCAATACCCCGAGCCATGGATGGGCAACTCGATGTCAGAGATTCAGAACAAATCGCACGCCATCTTCAACACCTGCTATGTGCTGGCGCCCAACATCGGGGCTATCTCGCTGCCGGGCGCCCCCGATCACGTGATCGCCACCGGCAAGAGCCAGATTATCGACTACCGTGGCAACGTGATCTCGCAATACCTCGGGTCGGGCGAGACCTGGGTCAGTGGCCTGATCGATATTGAGGGGCTGCGGGATTTTCGCCTGCGCGGGCAGTGGCAAAATCTCGTCAAGGATATTCGCGCCGAGGAGTACAAGGTTATTTACGATGCCATGCTCGCCCGCGGCGGCGTTTATCCGCGCAACCTGTGCATGGAAGACCCGCCGTTTGATGAGGCGGACCAGCGGGAGCTGGTCAAGTATCAGGTCAACAAGATGGTCGACTGGGGCGTGTACACGGCTACCCGCGACTGGCAGCCATACAAAATCGCGGCGCACGTCGAAGCCCGCCTCGACAAGGCCCGCAAGCTCGGCTAGTCAGCCGCGGCGGCGCGACGGCAGAGCAGTCACTTGCCCCGCGGGGTGAAGGTGCCGCGCTCCGTCAGCAAGCTGACGGCGTCGCGAAACACGTGCTCGGCATCCTCGTGCTTCATGTTCGGCAGGTTGGCGGGCCAGATGCTGTCCTTGTAGAGGTCTTTAAAGATCTCCGCACGCAGATACGGCATCCAGTTCTGGAATTTAGCGTTTTCCCGATAGTGCCGCAGGGCGTCGATGTTAATTTCAGCGGCCACGTAGCAATCATCCACGATGGTGTTTTCGGCCAGCACATGTCCCTTGTAGTCGACGATGGACGAGCGGCCGCCTAACGCACCGCCAATGACGGTGGGCGCAGGATAATCGGGGTTCGGCATGATCAGCGAACCGGTATTTGGCGCCACCATATAGGCCGTGTTGTCCATGGCGCGCGCCCGATTCTGTACCTGGAAAATCTCCCGGGAGACCCATGGCTCGGGGAGTGACGCACGATAGAAAATTTCGGCCCCGTTCAGCGCAAACGCCCGATAGCACTCCGGGAATGACCCCTCGACGCCTACGCTGCCAGCGATGTTACCGATCTCGGTCTTTGCCACCGGAAAAAATGCGTCGAGCCCGTCGCCGTGCAGCTTGACCCACTCGTCGTAGACATCATGCGGTGTTGTCGAGTGCTCAACAAACAGCACGATGTTTTTATAGTGGGTGTAAACAATGTCGCCCCGGGGATCGATAATAAACACCGCGTTGAAGAACCGGTCCGGGAACTCGGGCAGGTTGACTTTGAGCTGGCCCATGATGAAACAGCCTTTCTCGCGCGCCTTTGCCGCCAGCGCGTCGGTCTCCGGGCCGGGGAGGGTAGTGGCCATGGTGGCCGCGTATTCCGCGGGGCTCATGTTGACGATTTCGTCGATGAACCCTTGTATTGCGCCTTCACCGAGGCAGATGAGCCGGACCGGCAGCTCAAGCGAGCAAATATGCGTCACCAGGTCGATCATGGCGCTGATGTGCTTGAGGTTAACTTCCACCTCATCGCGATTGGTCACGTGCCGCACGGTGGTTTGCAGGGCAACGGCTATATACGGGTCTATCATGTCTCGCACTCAGTCCAGGTAGTCTTCGAGGCGCACTTGCTCGGCGCCCGGAGTCACAGGTTTCAGCAGCTTGTCGACCGCGTCGATGTCCATCGTGGCGTCTATGCCAATACGCATGGACTGCTGATCCTCGTTGGTACAACGCTCAAGCTCCCAGCTCGGCACGTCAGCCAGCGTAAAAATCTTCTCGGCCCGCGACATGCGGGTCCAGATGGCCCATTCCACTTCCTCAAGGTCAAACACGTCGACATCAGAATCGACCACCACGATGCGCTTGGTAATCATGCTGACAGGAAAAATACCCGCTGTGGCGGCAAAAGCCGCGTCCAGCAGCTTACGGGGCTCTTCGTCGCTGGTCTTGTCGATGGATATAAACATGTGCAGCATGGCGCCCAGACGCGGCTCGCACGCGACGTTAATATCCCGTATCGACGGGAACTGCCGGCGCAGGTTCTCGGCAACGATTTTCTGCATGCCGTAGGTCGAAATCGCACCCAGCGTATTGTGCTCAGGATTGCGGCCCGCCATGATCGAGTAGTACAGCGCATCACGACGCGAGGTAATCGCCGTGACTCGCGTCGTCGGCGCGGTCTCCGGGCCGTATTGCCCCGCGAATTCACCCAGGGTGTTTTCGATTTTGTTACCAAAGTCGACGACGCCCTCGATCACAATTTCAGCGTAGGCAGGCACCAGTAAATCGCTGGTTTCGCATTTAACCATCGCCACCGGCTCGCCTTGCAGCGCTCCGGCGACCTCGAGCTCGGACACGCCGGGCGGTGTCTTCCCCGACGCACACATCAGCAGGGCCGGCGGCACACCGATTGCCAAAGCAATGGGCATGGGCTCGCCCGAACTCTCGCCAGCCGCGTAGATGCGGCGTAAATCGCTCATCGAGCTGGCATTGACCACCATGCTGTCGGGGCCCGTAATCAGCGTCCGGTAAAACCCCATGTTGAGCGTGTTGTGCTGCGGGTCCTGGCTAAAGCCCACCGCGCCGGTAATAAAAGGCCCGCTGTCGAGTTCAAAAAACGTCGGGACGGGCAGCGCGTGGAGGTCAATGTCAGCACCGGTGAGCACGACGTCTTTTACCGGTGCTTCGGTGACGGTGACCCAGGGCAGCGGCTGCTGCACCGCCGCGCCGAACACGCGGGCGTGATCGCGGTGGTCATAGCCGCCGGCAACATCTTGGCCCACGGCCAGGCCGAGCCGCTCCGCACTGCTCAGCAGGCCGCCGACCAGCGGATACCGGGCGCCCCGCACGTGTTCAAAAATATACGCTTTGCCGAGCTTCTCGAGTTGCGCGAGCAGCGCGGGAAGTTCATACCTGGCATCGACCTCGCGCGAGATTCGGACGAGCTCGCCGCGCTGTTCCAGCGCGCGGATAAATGACCTGAGTTCGTGCACCAAGATTCTCCGGAATTAGCGGGTGGTGGCGCGGCATTCTACTCGCACAGCATGCGCCGATGCGCAGGGCTGGCCACCGTGACCAAACAGCGGAATCAGTCCGCCTCGCGATACAGCCGGAGCAGGCCTAAAAAGTCCTGTTCAGAGACGATGGGGCCGTCGGTCGCGATATCGGGGCCCACGGAGCAGCCCTGCTCCGGCGGGGTCAGCATGGCGTGCCCCTCCGACAGTTTCTCAACCCGGTACCAGCTGTACCAGCGCTCCAATGGCAGCGTGTCGCCCCCCCGCGAATCGTGATAACGCTTGTACATGTCATAGCGCTGCGAAACGTTCTTGACCTCCTGAGGATCAAGCCCGAGTTCAGTACAGCGGCGGCGCCAAGCCGGGGATGCAATCTGGTTCATGGCGCAAGGCTAATAGGCGGGCACCGGAGATACAAGAGGCTCGCTGCCAGTCAGTCGGGCAGCATTTTCAGGAGCGCCGGGTCGACGTCAGCCAGCTCAGCCTTGTCAACGACGGTGCGCTGCGCAAACAGCTTGCTGAGGCGCACCGGCTCGCCCAGGTGGTAGCCTTGCGCCCAGTCGATGCCCAGCTCGCGAATGACGGCCAGCGTCGCTTCATCCTGAACATACTCCGCCACCGTTTCGAGCGACATCACCCGGGCAATCTCGGCAACGGCAGATACCATCGACCGGGATACCTCGTTGGTCGCGATGTCGCTGACGAAGCTGCCATCAATTTTAAGCGTGTTAACCGGGAACAGCTTCAGGTAGGCGAAAGAACTGAGCCCGGTGCCAAAATCGTCCAGCGCAAACTCACAGCCCAGTTCGCGGAACTGAGCCATAAAGCGCTGCGCATTTTTCAGATTGCGGACAGCAACGGTCTCCGTAATCTCAAAACACAGGCGCTCGCCCGGCAAGCCACTCTGGTCCAGTTCGTGCTGCACGAACTGGCGAAATCGCTCTGAGCCGAGGCTCTGGCCGGAGAGATTGATTGCAAACTTGAGGGGTCGTCCCGAGGAGTCGGTGTGCTGGTCAGTCAGCGTTTCGATCGCCTTGTGGACGACCCAGCGATCGAGATCCTGCATCAGCTGGTAGCGTTCCGCAGCGCCCATAAATTCGGCGGGCGGGACCGGCTCGCCGGCCGTGTTCAGCATCCTGACCAGCAGTTCGTGATAGGCGACATCCTGCGAGCCGGTCAGCCGGTGCAGGGGCTGCGCGAACAACACGAGCCGCCCCCCCTCAATCGCGCTGCGTATTGAGCCACTGAACATCAGGTCGTCGAGTCGCTGGACGATGCTTGCATCGCCAGCCTCGTAGACTTCAACCCGACCGCAGCCGCGCTCCTTGGCCGCCTGACAGGCGATTTGCGCCGGGGCGAGCACGCTGGCGGTGGCACCGGCATCGACCGCCAGTGGCGCCAGGCCGACGCTGACGGACATGCGATAGCTGCGATCACCCTCCACATGCTCAAACTTCTTGGCCCGCGCACAGAACTCGTTGAATAACTCGCGTGCTGTGCCGAGCTCGGTGTCTCTGAGCAGCGCCGCGAAGCTGTCGCTGGTAATTCGTGTCACCGGCGCGTCCGGCAGGATATCGCGCAGCAGTCGGGCCATTTCCCGCAGCATGTCGTCACCCACGTAGCGCCCGAAGGTGTCGTTGGCAACCTGCAGCTGATCGATGTCGAGGTAAGCCAGCGTGGTGCTACCCGCCTCAGCGCCACCCAGCTCTTCGAGGGCGTGCTCGAAATTACGCCAGTTCATCAGACCGGTGACGGCATCGAAGGTTTTCTCCAGCATGTGCTCAAGGGTCGTGGTAACAAAGCTGGCGATGCTTTTGGTTTTGGCCTGATAGGGACGCCCGGCGCGACTGCGCTGCAGCACCAGCACGCCGGCGAGTCGTTGCCCGGACTGCAATACCGGCAGCACCAGCTGGCGCTGTTCACTATCGGTAGCAGGCTCGGCCGCCAGCGCTTCGGCCAGATTACCGTGTGCGGTCATGACCTGATCCTGCAGGGCCTGCAGAGCGAGACTCGCTGAGAATTCGCTGGGCGCGTCGGTGCCAGCTGTCATGGCAAGCCGGAACTCGGGGACATACAGCGTGATCCCATCAATCTCCAGCTCCTCAAGGCACATACCAAGGATTTCACCCAGCGCGCTTACCCGGCCTTCCTCGCGCCGCGCGAACTCCCCCATAACGCGGAGGAAACCGTATTCCTCGCCGTGCCTGCTCAGCTTGCGATTGGCATCCAGCAGATGCACCCGCAGGCTCAGCTCGCGTTCCATGCTGCGCACGGCCGGCTTCAGCAGATCTGAGCAAAACTGGTGCGGCATCCCGCCGATGTCGCGCGGCACGATGGCGGTCAGCACGCCGAGGGTCTGGCCTTTGTCGCTCAACAGCCTGAGCAAATAGGCCACCTGATCGCGCAGCGGTATCCGCGCTGATTCACCGGGGACGCTCCCGTTCGTCAGGATTTTGCGCAGGACTTCGTGATATTCGGCGTCAAACAGGCTGGTGTCCGGTGCGCGATCGTTCCAGAACAGGCGTCCGTGCCGATCATGAAATAAGAAGCCTTCGGCCTGCGGCAACAGCGCATTCAGGAAGGCCGCGTAGTCGTCGAAGACCGCGTTTTGTGTGTGTGGCGGATTCATACCTGGACCGCATCTGTACCCAGGCGTGATTATGGATAATCGCGCCGCGGCGGGCTGTGACTGTTGTCCCAGTTCCCCGGTCAGGAATGCAGCGCTTTAAGCAGATACGGCAGGCTGTGGTCGAGGCGGTGGTCAATACCGGAATGGGTACCGTCAAACTCCCGATACTCGTGTGCCACCGCATGCTTGGCGAGCTGCTGCGCCACCTGGCGACAGCCGTAGTGAATGTGATACTGGTCACGCCACCCGCAGTCGATATACAGCGCCGCCAGTTTGCGCAGGCTCGCTGCGTGGCGGCGCACGAGCTTGACCGGATCATGCCGCAGCCAGGCCCGCCACCGCGGTGCCAGCAATTCGCCGGTTTCCAGGTCAAACGGCACCCGAAAACCGTTCGCAGCCGTGGGATCCGGGTCGTACGTGGCTGCCATGCACAGGTTCATCAGGCAGTGCATTTCGGCGGGGTTAAGCCGTTCCCGTTTCCACGCGTGGCGCAAAAATGCCGCCACCCGCCCGTCGTCTTCCCCGGTATTGGCGCTGCCCGTCGCGGTCGTCCAGCGGCCCTCCCGCTGCCGCTCCGGGCGGAAGCGGGCCAGCTGGGTGAGGGTATTGGGCCAGTCGGAGCGGTAAATAAAATCAAAATAGGCATCGCCGGAGTGACTGGCAACGGCGCCCCAGAAACGCGTGTACTTCATGCCGTGCAGCAGCGCTCCGTAGCCACCGGATGACTTGCCGAACACCCCCCGCGACTCGCGCTGCGCCAGCGTCCGGAACTCGCGGTCAATGAACGGAATCAGCTCGCGGGTCAGGTAATCGGCATACGGACCCAGCGCGGATGAATTGATGTACTGATTGCCGCCGAGGGCTGTAAAGCAGTCCGGAAACACAATGATGCAGGCCGGCATCTTGTGCTGGTGAATCAGCCGTGCGGCGCGCTCCGGGACATTTTCGTCGAAACCACGCCAGGCGGTATGTGCGGGCCCGGCACTGGTGTAGCCCGCCAGATCAAACAGCACCGGAAAGCGCTTGCCGGCCCCACGCCGCTGCTGCTGATCGTAGCCGGCCGGCAGCCAAACCGGGAATTGCCGCAGCGACGGATCGCCGAGGGGATTGTCGCGGAGCAGGGCGGATTGATGCTCCACCGTGACCAGCCGTCCCGGGCTGCCGCTAAAACGCTTCAAGGCCACGGCCAGCCCCCTAGAGCAGCGGTTCGCCGTCGCGCTGCGCCAGTGGGTCGGCCAGCTCGAACCCGGCGGATTTCAGCTTCTGGTTCGACAAACTGCGCGGTCCGGTGCCCGGCGCGACCCAGTTAATAGGCTCAGCGGCGGCCGCACGGAGAATATCGCCAAAGAACGCTGCTTTGGTTGCGGTGACATCATTGATGAGGTTATAGATGCCGTCGAGGCGGTGCGCAATCGCAAACCGCAGGGCCCGAACGACATCGTCACGATGGATGATCGCGGCCGGCGCACCACCGTCAAACGGTACATTCTGCCCCGCCATCGGCAGGGTTTGCGCGGCCAGACCCCGCGGCACAAAACCCACCTGTGGCCCGTAGATGGTTCCGGTACGGTACACGCATACGGGTCGCTCCGGCGTCCTGAGTCCGAACAGCAGCGCCTCGGTGTCAATGAAAACCTGCGCGAAGGGTGAGGCCGGCGTCGCCGGCGTGTCCTCATCGACAAACTCTGCGCCGCCCGCGTTGCCGTAGGCGCTCCACGAGCCGGTAAAGATAATCTGCTGCAAGCGGTCGGCCGCCTGAATGCAGTCCACTACCGACTGCGCGGTGCCCGTGTAGGCATCCTGATACAGCTCGAGGTCCATCACGTACTTGCCATCCCGCTCGACCATGCCACCCGCCATGGTGAGCAGCAGCACATCCTGGCCCGCCAGCAATTCGGCCATGCGCTCGCGGTCACTGCCTTTCATGACAATCACTCGGTCCGCGACCGCGGCCAGCTCCGCGCTGCGTTTTTCACTGGTGGTAGTGACCGTAATCGAGTGGCCCAGGCTGCGCAGGTGCGCAGCCGCCGCAAAACCGGTGTACGCCGCGCCCACAATGGCTATGTTCATCATTCTCTCCAGTGCACGAAGCGTGCGCGATTCAGGTTACCGGGTTTCTGAGCGGCGTTTTAAACAGGCCCTTGATCAGGCGGCCGCGCGCCTCGCCGATAATTTTGTAAACCCCGTTCCAGGCGCGGGGATCGAGCTCATCGGAAAAAAACAGCTCCAGATGACGTTGATCACGTGTCGCCAGCGCCACGGGTGCCATACTTTCCCAGCCATCCTGGTGCGCAAGGTTCGCATAGTGCTGCGCATAGGCTTCGATCTGCGGCGCCACGGCGTGCAACTCATCGACGCGGGTGCGGCCGCTGGCAATACCCCATGGCGACATGTAGATGGCCAGCGCAGGATTCGCCGGCGCCTGCGCGCAGGAGTATTCGCCACTGTGGGTAGCCTGCCGGTACGGCCGTCGCAGCTCCGTGAACACCCGCTCGAACCATTCCGGGTGGTCAACGGGATCCAGCCGCGGCAGCAGGTCCATGTTGTAAACGCAGCCGTCCGGCGGAAACTGCACCACCTGCGCATGCAGATGCGGAAACGTCGAGTCGGACCGTCCGAACGCGAACAGCAGCTGAGTCTCAACAGGGCCCGCGATCAGGCGCATATGCACCATGCGGTCGAGTGGTGTGCGCTCGCGGCCGCGCCACAGCCGGACGCTGCCGGCGGGTTCGGCGGGTGTGGTGGCCGTAACCAGCGGCAGGTAAGGGCCGCCATCCGGCGCCTCCAGTTCCTCCCACAGTTCTGCCGGCTTGAGCAGCTCGATCAACCGTTCAATAAACGTCAGCGAAAACGGCGCGTTCATGGCTTGAAATACTCGGCCCAGCGCTGCGCCACCAGTTCGAAGGTGGCGGGGCTCTGCTGCTCCAGCAGGACGCGCGAGACTTCCGGCCAACGAGCGGGCCCGCCTTCCTCCGGTAGCTGACGCGTTGCATCAATGATCATTTTGCTGGTGGTCCAGCGCTGCGGCTGACTGGGATCAAGCGGGAAGCCCTTGGTCGACTCAATCAGCTCGGATGCCGGGTGCGGCTGCCAGCGGGTGCCCAGCGCGTGAAACACCTGGGCAAAGTTGTGGATGTCGGTATCCGCATCCACCACGATAATTGCCTTGCCGAACAGATCACCCTCGGCAACGACACGGCCCGCTGCCAGGCCGTCACCCGGACCGGTTTTGGCAATGCTCAGCAGGGTGACGCCCGTGGTCTCTATCGGCCGGTATATATCGACCAGACCCGGAATCTGGTCACGATAGCGCATGTAGTTTGTGACATTCTGCGGCAGCGACAGCGTGAGCTTGGTGATGCCGGCAAAAGAATTCAGAATCAGCGGTTGCTTGCGACAGGTTATACACCTGACGTTCATAAAAAAGTTTTCCGGCTTAGCCAGCCCCATGTAGCCGTAAACTTCTCCGTACGGGCCTTCGGGCTCCATCACATCAGTGGGTATTTCACCTTCGATAATTATTTCCGCGTGGGCCGGAACCAGAACATCGCTGGTTTCACAGCGCACAAGCTCCACCGGCCGGCGGCGCAGACCACCCGCAATATCGAGCTCGTCTTCACCCAGCTGGGTCATTTTCGAAGTGCCCACTGCAAACGTGATCGGGTCAGCGCCGATCACGACGGCCGCAGCGACATGACTCCGGCCAGCCTCGCGCGCGCGCTTCAGAAAATTCCATGCATGCTGACCGATCTCGGTATTCACGCCGATTTTGTTGCGGCCTTTAACCTGACAGCGATAGGTCCCGACGTTGCGGCCCAGCTCGGGGTCTTCCATGAACACGGAGCCGGCGCTGATATAGCGACCGGCATCTCCGGGGTTCGTCTGCAGCCAGGCAAACCGCTGCAGGTCCACATCCGCATCAAATTCTTTATGTTCCTTGCAGGGTGCCGCAGCGGGGGCAATGAGCACGGGCGCCAGAGTCGGCCAGTGGCCGTCTGCATCAAGCAATTCGGTGAGGAGTGCGCGGCCCGCAGCCCGCGCCTGAGCCTGATCGGGGCCGGTATCGTCAGCACCAAAAGCCAGGGCTTCCGCATCCCAGCCGGGAAAAACGTTGCCAAGCACGGGACCCTGCACCCAGCGGCCGTTGATGCGGACCCGCTCGATCAGGAAAGCCGGCGCACTGTGGAAGCCGCGCTCCTCAATTAACCGATAGGCGAAGCCGGTCGGCTCGAAGCGGTCCCCGTCCATTTCAGCGATGCGCAGCAGCCTGCCGCGTGCCTCAAGCGCCGCCACATAGTCGCGCAGGCTGTCAAACGGGCCGCGCAGCGGGGCAGTCGAATTGCGGGGTAGCGAGACAGACACCCGCTAAATATCGCCGTTTGCTTTGAGCGTGGCAATCTCGTCCGGACTCATGCCCAGCAAGCCGCCGAGCACCTCATCAATGTGCGCACCCAGTTTGGGGCCGGGCCAGCGCGTGCGGCCCGGCGTGTCGCTCAGTTTCGGCAGCAGCGCGGGGATTTTCAGCGGTGCGCCATTGGTCTCCACGGTCTCAAACATGCCGCGGGCCTGATAATGCGGATCGGCAAACATATCGGCAACGCTATAAATGGGCCCCGAAGGGACCTCTGCCGCTTCGAGGACTGAGAGTGCTTCGGTGCTGGTCATTTGCGCCATCCACGCCTCAATCACGGCATCAATTTCCGGTTCATGCGCCACCCGGCCCGCGTTGTCTGCCAGACGCGGATCCGCGCCCATATCGGGACGCCCCATGACGTCGCACAAACGCTTAAAAATGGAATCGCCGTTCGCGCCCAGAATGACGTATTTGCCGTCGGCACAGCGGTAGGTGTTTGTTGGCACAATCCCGGTCAGCGTCGACCCCGAACATTCGCGAATCTCGCCGCCGCGGTCGTACTCCGGGACCACCGATTCGAGCAGGTTGAACACCGACTCATAAATAGCCACGTCGATGACCTGGCCGCGATGGTCCGGATCATTCTGTTTGCTGACCAGCGCCATCAGAATGCCGAGCGCGGCATGCAGCGCCGCCAGCGTGTCGCCAAGACTCAGGTTCGGCCGGACCGGGGCCCGGTCCGGGAAGCCATTAA
>JAZBOT010000171.1:0-12678 GCA_036351295.1 Gammaproteobacteria bacterium
GTAATCGGCAGCTGAGTGTTGTCCGGATCGGTTGCGGTGATTTGCTGTTGATCCCAGTCGACAAAATACGCGGCTGTGTTAACCCGCGCCCTGCCGTCCCACAGCGTCCACTTGGAGCCGATCTCATAGGTCCAGTTCTCCTCCTGATCGAAAGTCGGAAACTGCACCGACCCCGGGTTAAACCCACCCGACTTGACGCCTTTAGCCGCGGATACGTAGGCCAGAAAGTCGGCGGTGGGTGTCGCCGTCAGGATGAAGCGCGGTGTGAAAAAATTAAAGGCTCGCTGCTGCAGGCCGGTGGGCTGTGAAGGTGGCGTCCGAATCGGGTACAGGTCAGCGATCTGGTTTGCTTCCTTGTCTTCGCGCGTATAGCGACCTTCCACGGTCAGGTTCCAGGTCGCGTTGAAATCCAGCGAACCGGACGCGAACACCGAGTAAAACTGGTTGCTGATAAGGGTTGTCGAATCCGTCTGCGGCACCGGACTCGCTATAGCGTAAATAATCGTGCCGGCCGGGTTCTGGATCAGCGCGTCGCTGAGCCGCTGATTCTGATCTTTGAAGTCTTCGGTACTGTAGTAAACACCGGCAAGCCACTGGAAGTCGCCGTCACCATTCGACTGCAGATAGAGGTTCTGACTGAACTCGTCGCGATCCTCCACCGTCCCCGTGAGCACACTGACAATCTGGTTGCCGCCGAGCAACAGCGGGTTGCCGCCGGCTGTCCCGCCGAAAAACGTGCCGATTGCCGTCGGCGAGACCGTGTCGCAGACCGCCGGCCGCACGTCATTGCGGCAGGTGTTAAAGTCATTCAGGGTCGATACCTGCCGGTCCTGGTAGCCCGTGATGCCGATCAGCGAGGCCCAGCCCAGGTCCCAGTCAAACTCGAAGGAAGCCCGGCGTATTTCCCGGTCACCCGAGAACGACCGCGGATCAATGGTGTAGTTGTTGCTGCGATTGTTGATCTCACCGCGATAAAGACGACCAATGCGCTGACCACCGCCGGCGCCGAGCTCAAACGGGCTCACCGACAGGCGAAGACCGACACGATTGGGGTCGTCGTCGGCGATGAGGGTTTCGGCCAGCGGATTGGCGAAATCGTCCTGAGCGGACAGTCGCAGAAACAGCCGGAGGTTATCCAGCGGGTCGGCGACGAAAGTTGCGCGGGCAAACTGCGTGTCGGTGCTGCCCAGCGGTTCGTTATCGGCGGTATTAATATTGGTGCCACCCGTCCGGTTATAGCCACCGTCTACGCGCAACGCCAGCTTGTCCTGCACCAGGGGTCCGGCCACATAGGCCGTGAGTCCCTGACGCTCGCCCTGACCGACTTCCAGGCGGCCGCCGTACTCAAATTCATAGGTGGGCCGCTTAGAGACATAATTGATCGCCCCGGCAAAACTGTTGCGACCGTACAGCGCACTCTGCGGCCCCTTCACGACCTCGACTCGCTCCAGCGAATCGAAGCCAAAAAACTCGGCCCCGCTGAACCCCGGGGTGTAAACACCATCGATAAAGGTCGCTACATTGGTCTCGTCACCGACCCGGGTCTGCTGAGCAAGGCCGCGGATAACGGCGCGTGTGCCAGTGATGGCACCGGTGGTGGCGAAGGTCAGACCAGGAGTCTGATCGGCCAGTTGCTCCAGACTGAAAATATCCCGGATAGCGAGGTCCTCGGAGGAAAAAGCGGACACTGCTATCGGCACAGACTGCAGGCTTTCCTCACGCTTGCGGGCCGTCACCCGGATCTCATCGGGCCGCGCGCCGGCTTGCTGGGCCACCGCGGCCAGTGGTTGCAAAAAAACCAGTGCTGCTGCAGGCAGCAGCAGCCACCCGCTGACTCGAGAATGCGACATACAGGCCTCCCCCCGGGGCAAATATTCAGTCCGTTGCTAAAGCGACATTGTTGTTATAACATCAATACAAGTGGCCTGTCTATCCGCCGCCGGCGGTTTTCCCGAGCACCCTTTTGAGCACACCTGACGCACTCCTGATAGCCGACGATATCAAGTCACCTCGCTACATGCAGGTGTACGCCTCGATTTATCAATGGATCGCTCAGGGTCATTACGCCCCCGGCGCATGCCTCGAACCCGAAAGCCGCTTGTGCGAGATGTTCGGTGTGTCGCGTATTACGGTACGCAAAGCGATTGAACGGCTCGCTCGCGAAGGGCTGGTGCACAGCCTGCAGGGCAAGGGCACTTTCGTCTCCATGAATAGCAGCGACCTGCCCGTGCGCGCCGATATGGATCAACGCATCGCGCGGGCAAAACAGCTGGCGCGCAGCAGTCAGACAGCCGACGTAAGAATCGAGCAAACCGCGGCGGCGGCCGATGTGCTCGCCGACCTGAACCTTGGTGCCGGCACTGAAGTACTGTTTGCCTCATATGTACGGGTTATGAACGATCTCCGCATCGGCTATGTTGAGAGCCGCATTCCGCTGGACCTTGGCATCAGGTTTGAGCCGCAGGATTTTCGCGACAACACGATGCTAACGATCATGGAGGCCAAGGGCGTGAAGCTGTCCGGCATCGACCACCTGATCGGCGCGACGCTGGCCGACAGTCGTCTCGCCCGCATACTCAAGCTGCAGGTAGGCGCACCGCTCGTCCGTATCAAGATGATCATGCTGGATACACAGCATCGTCCTGTTGATCAGGTACTCGCTTTTTTTCGCGCGGATCACTATGAGCACCACATGTTCATGGCCCGGTCCGCATTCAACTAAACACAATATTTTTTGCAATTGAGCACAGCTCAGTCGATGCGCAGGAGCACTATCATGGAAGCAGCAACACAGCAGGCACCCGCAAAACTGGAGATTCGCCGACTCACCGGTGCCCTCGGCGCGGAAATTTTCGACCTCGATGTCGCTAACCTGAGCGACGCGGAATTCGCAGCCGTGTACCAGGCCTTTCTCGACTATTCGGTGCTGGTGTTTCGGGATCAGAACCTGACCGAGCAGCAGTTTGCAGACTTCGGCAAGCGATTTGGCAAACTCGAAGACGAGCCCTTCCTGCCGCATCGGAGCGAAACCGAAGGCGTCTACTACTTCTTCGGCGCCCCTAAAAACGGCAAAACGCTGTCCACGCAAAACCTCGGCTGGCACATGGATCACAGCTATCAGAAAAACCCCAGCCTCGGCGCGATGCTCTATTCGCTCGACGTGCCCGAAGTGGGCGGCGACACCCTGTTTGCCAGCAACTATGAGTCCTATGAAGCGCTCTCCCCGTTGATGAAAGAGATGCTGGAAGACAAGATCGCCATTCATGATGTGCTGCAGTACGGCCTGAACTCGGGCCACCATTCCACCAGCACCGTAAAGTCCATCGAGGTGCTGGCCAAGATGCGCCAGGGTTTTCCGCAGACCGAGCATCCGCTGGTGTGCAAGCACCCTGAGACGGGCCGCAAGATGCTGTATATGAACAAGGCCTGGACGACGGCCATCAAGGACCTGGCGCCGAACGAGAGCAAAGCTCTTCTCGACATGCTCAAAGAGCATTCGCTGCGTGACATTTTCCAGTGCCGCGTCCGCTGGGAAAACAACAGTCTGCTGCTGTGGGACAACCGCTGCGTGCAGCACAGCCCGAACTCAGACTACACCGGGCAGCGGCGCATGCTGCGACTGGCGCTGCACAGCGACTGGGTACCCGGCACCTGAGGCGAATTCGGGTTAGCGCGGAGCAAACGACAGAGGGGAGTTGACATGAATGGAGCAGTTGCATGGTAGCGCAGGCGGGTGAAGTAAACGCGGCCGCGGCTCGGGCCCGCAGCAAAAGTGCGCGGCTGGGGCCCATCGAGTTAATGCCCGGGGTCACCCGGGTGAATGCCATTACCAAACTGTTCGCCTCGAGCACCACCATCGCCGCACTGACCGGCATGGCCATATTGCAGGGCTACATCCTCACCGAGCATCTGGAGATCCCCCGGCGCGCCCAGGGGACTATTTCCGGCGACCTCTCCTTCTGGACTGAGATCGTCATGCTGCTGGTGTTTGTGCCGTGCGGCATACTGGCTGATCGTTACGGCAGGCGGCCCGTGTATGTGGCGGGGGTGCTGCTGGTCGGACTCGGCTGGGGGCTCTATCCCTTCGCCACATCAGTGCCTGAGCTGACCTTCTACCGGATGATTTTCGCCGTGGGTGTTGCGGCCACCACGAGTACGCTGTCGACGCTGGTCAATGACTATCCAACCGACCGTTCACGCGGCAAGTACATAGGCATTACCGGCATGCTCAATGTGGTGGGCACCATCTTCGCGGCACGGGCGATCGGCGCCATACCGGAGCAGGTTACGCTGCGCGGTTATGACGCGGTGACTGGCGGCACGGTTATGTTTGGCACCATGGCGCTGATTTGCGTGCTGACCGCGGTGGTCGCGCAGTGGGGCCTCAAAGCGGGCACCCCGGTTAAAAAGCGCGACCGCCTGCCGGTGCGCGAGCTTTACAAGAGTGGCCTGCGGGCTGCCCGCAACCGGCGCATCGCACTGTCGTATGCCGCAGCTATGGCCGCGCGCTCTGACGTCGTCATCAAGGGCCTGTTCCTGTCGCTGTGGGCCATACAGTCCGGCCGCGAAATGGGGTTTTCAACCGGCGAGTCGATGACCAAGTTCGGCACCGTCATTGCGCTGATGTACATCGTCAGCTTCTGTTCATCGCCATTGTTCGGCTGGTTTATCGACAAGGTCGACCGGATGACGGCGATGTGTGTGGCGCTGGTTACGGCTTCCGCCGGCTACCTGTCGATGGCCATGGTGAGCTCACCGCTGGAGTCGAGCATGATCCCGTACCTGATCCTGCTGACGCTGGGTACCGGCTGGATGGTCAAGGCGCAAATGGCACTGATCGGCCAGGAGGCGCCGGTAAAGGAGCGCGGCAGCGTTATTTCGACGGCGCAGGTATTCGGGGCCATCGGGATTCTGATTTTTACTGCGATCGGCGGCCGGGTATTTGATGCATGGGGACCGGCTGCACCGTTCGTCATTGTCGGCGCCTATCAGTCGGTGCTGCTGGTTGCGGCGCTGGCCATTCGTGTCACCACCGAGCGGGCCGACTTCAGCACGCAAGCGGCGGCCCCGGGCCGCGCCTGAGATGCGGCGTCGCGTCACGATGCGCGGCCGGGGCGCTGTGTGGCTGCTGCTGATCACGGCTGTTCCCGCGTTGGGCGGGACTACAAGTACGCCAATAGCGGGCACGTTTAACAACAGTCAGGAGAATGCCTGCATTCACGTGTCCACGTTCTTTTACCTGGCGGATTGCTTTTATTCGCGGCACAACGAAGAGATCATGGGTCAGGAACTGCCGTGGACAGGCCCCACTGTCAATCCGGTCTACTACCCCGTGGACAGCCCCCACGCCGTGCCCACTTATGTCCCGGTGCCGGGCGACGACCGGATAGCCCCGCCGATGACCGGTGAGCTCACCATCGACGACCGCGGCACCGACGCACCGGAAGATGATCTGATCAGCGGCAGGCTGGTGGTCGGGCCTGCGGCGCGCAGTGTGGTTGTTAATGTCAACGAACTGGCGGGCGGCCCGGGTGGCGCACCTCCCCGCGCGGTTATGACATGGACGGATATTGTGCATACGCTCCCGGCATCGGTGGTAGACAGCGTGACCGCCAATGATGCCGGTGGTTTCGATTACATTATCGGTGCACAGGGTTTTCCTGAACGCCTGTGCCTCACGGATGACCCCACAGACTGCTACCCGAGCGCACGCGCCGGGCTGACCACTGACGGGCAGAATGCGGCTGGCCGCTGGCGCGGGCCGGCCACGGTCGGCGTCACGCGCGACGCGGCACTGGAAAATAATCCGGGGACGCGCACGACCGCTGTGATCAATGGCTATCGTTGCGTCGACAACCGCGGTGACGTGACCTGCCCCAACCATAACGTCGTCTGGAGTCCGTCAGCCGAACCGGCGCCCGGCGTCGGCAGCCTCAACGAAGGCCCCGGTCTCGACAACCTGCTGCTAAGGGTGGTGACCGATGCCAATCGCCGGGTGATCAGTGCCGAAGGCTACTGGAGCAATGAATACCTGATCAAAGGCGGCCCGGATTTTTTTAATGTGCCGCCAGGTCACGACAATTCCTACCAGGGCGGGTATATGCAGATGCGGGGACTATGAACAAGCGGTTCCTCGCGTCAGCTGTGGGGAGCATAGTACTCGCAGCGCTCGCCGCCGGCTGCGCCAGCATCGGGTCCAGCCGCTCCGCCCCGCGGGTGCTGGAGGTCGATCTGACGGCGCGTATCAGCCCGGTCACACTGACTGAGGCGGGGCTGCAGGCCCGTGCTTACACCTTCAATGGCAGCACCCCCGGCCCAACGCTGCGCCTGAACGTCGGCGATACCGCGGTCATTCACTTCACTAACGAGCTGCCGCATCCGACAGCTGTGCACTGGCACGGCATCGAACTCGACAACGCCAACGACGGGACGACCGTTACCCAGGATCTGGTGCCAACGGGTGCATCGTTTACCTACCGCTTCGTCGCGACCCGTCCCGGGTTGTTCTGGTATCACCCCCACTCCATGCCTACGAACGACGAATTCAAAGGTCTTTACGGTGCAATTATTGTCAGCGATCAGGCCGATAAGACGCTGGTGGCTGCCGGGGTGTTGCCGCCCGCGGAGCAGGACTTCGCGCTGATGCTGGCCGACACCACCGTGTGCAAGGCACCCGGCGAGAATGACACGGCGACCTTTGCGGCTGACCCGGACACGCCATGGGCGTTCAGCGAATCAATCGGACCATTTCCCGGGCTGGTTTCGTTCCCGAGCCCCCGCGACCTGTGCGAAACGCCGCGCGACCGCCACGGGAAATACGATGTACTCGCACCACTGCAAGCCGGTGATATACCCAACGTCATGCCCGCAAAAAACTGCAGCGGCGGGGGCAATACTTTCGGCCAGGAAAGCAAAGGCTCTTGCCGCGTCAACGAGGGCCAACTGGTGCTGACCAACGGCCAGGTCGTGGCCGCCAGGGCAGGCAGCCCAGCGGCCCCGGGTGCCCTAGCCGGCCGCATCGGCATCAACGATGTGCAGGCTGGCAGCGGGGTGCGGCTGCGGCTCTGGAACGCCGCCGTCAGCCGGTATTTTCGTTTACGGCTCACGACGGCGGACGGCCGCCAGTTGCCGTTGCTGCGCGTGGGCGGCGAAGGCGGGCTGCTCGACCAGGTGCGGATTGAAGGCGGAACGCGCGGTACGCTGGACACAAAATACGCGGCCGGAGAACTCGTGCTGGGTGTCGCCAACCGTATTGATGCCGTCTTTGCTGTCCCCGCTGATGCGCTGCCGGGAGACATACTGACCCTGTGGACCCTCGACTACCAGCACTACGGCACCGCACAGTACCCCTATGGCTATGGTGGCCTGCCGACCGTGCCGGTGGCGCACTTTCGCGTCACCGCCACCGGCGACGCAGGCGCCGCTTACCAGCTGGCTGCAGGCGACCCCCTGCGCACGCATGACAAGGTTCGCGAGCCACTGCCCACATTACGGGCGGCCGAAATCGACAGCCTGCTGGATCCGCAAACCCTCGCCGGTGGCATGCGCGGCACGGACAAGCCCGAGTTCCTGCTGGCCATTGTGGGTTTACGCGAAACCATCGACGGACTGCATGGCACCCTGCTGGAAGGCGGAGGCAAGCCACATGACCAGATACCGCACCTGCCCACGACGCGCTATGCGCGTCTGGGCGATACCCTCGAGCTGACCTTCCGCAACGGCACTCAGATGCATCACCCCATGCATTTGCACGGCTTCTCTTACCAGCCGCTGCGGCTCACCGATCTCGATGGCAACACCGTCTACGAATACGACTACAACGAGTTCGTCGACACCGTCGACGTTCCGGCGGTACACAGCCTGGTCATGCGGGTACACCTTGAAGACCGGCCGCAAATTGCCACCGGAGAGTCCGGCGGCGGTGCGGGGCGCTGGCTACTGCACTGCCACATCTTCAATCACGCCGGACTCGGCATGATCACTGAAATTGTGGTGCTCCCGGCCGGGGACCTGACAGACGCAACCTGAACAACACGGCGGAGTCAGGCATCGGCCAGCGCAGGCACAACCCGCTCGCCGAGCAACCGGATCGTCTCCTCGGGCTCTTCGTAGATGCGCAGCGCGATTTCTGTGAGGCCGGCCGCCGCAAAGGCGCGCAACCGCTCCAGCTCGCTGTCGATTTCGTCGACCGATGCGGTTGAGGTGAGGTTGTCGATCAGCTGGTCGATAATGCGATCCGGCACCCCGGGAATTTCGGGCGAACGCTTGCGCAGGGCCTGAAAGAATACGCCGCGCTTCTCGTCCACCAAATCGCAGTCCTCGGGACTCATAAAGTACTCATGGTTCTTGCGCAGCAGCACCCCGCGCAGCGCCAGCCAGATGCGGGCCTCGCGCACGGCTGCAGCGCGATCACGTTTGACGTGCCAGGCCCAGAAATTGGTCATGCCATACGGCTCCGGCGGCAATCCTGCGCGCTGGCGGGTGGCGGATATCAGGGCCTTGGTTTCCGCCACCTGCACCACCATCTTGTCGCTCAACATCATGCGTTCGGCATGCCGCGCACCCATTTTGATCATTTGCTCACGGTTGGCCCCGACATAGACAGCAGGCGGGTGGCTGTTGGCCCAGAACGGGTTGTAGTTGCGGATCTGATACAACTCGCCCTCGTAGTCGAGCGGCTCGCCGCGGGCCGCAAGCCTGAGGATATCGAGCGTCTCACGTACCCGGCCTACACGACGCTCCAGCGGCAGATTCATCGCGGTCGCCGTGCCACCGCCGCCGCCAACCACCATTTGTGCACGGCCCTGCGCATATTCATTCAAGGTAAGAAGCGACTTGGCCATCATCAGCGGATGCAGTTCAAACGGGCTCACCGCGATCGGCCCCATGCGAATGCGGCTCGTCGTCAGGGCCAGCTTGGTAAAAACCGCAAACGGATCGCGCCCGTCAAGCATGCCGGAAATCCAGATGGCGCCGATGCCGTTCGCTTCGGCCAGCTGCCCCAATTCGGCAATTCGCTCGGGTGAGTTGTTCGACTCAAGTATCAGATCAATGCGCATGCCACGATAGCCCCCGCCACCATCATCACGCCTTTATAGCATGCTACGCCGGCGGGTTGGCGCCCTCGCGCCCGGCAGCCACTGCACCGGAGACGGTGGTCTCAATGGCCGCCAGCATGCGTGCTGCCAGCTGCGTGCGACGAAACGTGCTGGCTACGGCCGCCTTGCCGTTGCTGCCCAGTTCGGCGCAAAGCTCGGGAGCGTCACGGAGGCGCTGCATCTGCGCGCTCAGCTCAGCCGGCGACTCCGGTGTTATCGCGACACCACTCCGCGACTGGGCGACAACGATATCAGCGCTCTCACCGCGCACACCCAGAATGATCGGCTTGCCAAACTCCATGGCTTCAAAAATCTTTGACGGAATCACCGTCCGGAACAGGGGCGTGTTGCGCAATAACACAAGCGACGCGTCCACGGCGCCCAGCACGTTCAGCGCCTCCTGCCGCGGCTGCCCGTCAACAATGGTCACGTTGTCCAGCTGCTTTTTTGCTGCCAGCTGCTTAATCTGATCGCGTTCAGCACCGTTGCCCATGATCACGAAGTGGATCGACGGATCGCCGCGGGTGAGCTCCGCGCTCTCCAGAATCGTCGCCACAGCATGCGCCATACCGAGCGTCCCGATAAACCCGCCAACGAACGCATCTCCCGGAATACCCCACTGGTTGCGAACGTCCTCGCGTGTCCGGGTAAGCGTATGACTGCCCGGCTCAATACCGTTGGTGATCACCACGATGCGCTCTTCGTCGACACCTTCGTTGCGGAGCACACGCGCAAAAGCCTGGGTGACCGGCACCATGAGATCCGCCTGCCGATAAAGGTATGCCACAAAGCGCTCCAGCCGCGTCAACCAGAAGCCCCCGCGCATGGCGCCCACAGCGAGAATGGATTCAGGCCACAGATCACGCAATTCGAACACGAACGGCACGCGTTTGACCCTGGCCGTTAGCCATGCACCGATCGCGGCAAACAACTGTGGCGAAGTGCCGATAACCACATCCGGCCGGGGCAAAAACAGCGCAGCGCTGGTCGCACTGAGCATATAGCTGAAGTAGTCCAGCACCCGCGGCACCGAACCCTGATTCGCTGTGACATAGCTCCACACCCGGACTACCTCGATGCCGGCTTGCTCTTCGGTCTGGTACAGACGGTTGCTGTAGCCCGGAAACACCTTGCCCGTGGGAAAATTCGGCACACAGGTAACCACAGTCACCTCGTGTCCGGCCTTGACCCACTCGCGCGCATGCTCAAAGGTCCGAATAGCCGGCGCATTCGACTCAGGCGGAAAATTATCGGTAAAAAACAGGATACGCATGGTGGTGATCCGCACGGGCTGCCCCCAGCGCTTCCCGTGCGCCAGACAAGACATAAGCATACCAAGAAGGCTCAGCAATTCGACAGCGGATTAACCATAATGGGTATTCTCCGCCAATAACCTCGCCGTGCTCGCGCGTGGTGTTGAAGACCACCTTGGGGAAACGTTCCTGCGTGATCTCGAGCTTGTAACGACTCGGTGCGAGATAGACCGGGTTGCCGTCGACATCCTCGGCTACCGAGTTTGCTTCGCGCTGCATGAACTGCGTGCGGGTCGCCGCGTCCGGAAAGCTCAACCAGCGGGCTGTATGAATGCTTACCGGCTCATAAACGGCATCAACACCGTACTCACCCTGCAACCGGTACGCGACGATATCAAACTGCAGCTGCCCGACAGCTCCCAGCAGCTTGCGACCGAGGGCTGTGGTAAATACCTGCACGGCGCCCTCTTCACCCAGCTCTTTCAGGCCTTTCTGCAGCTGTTTAGCCTTCATGGGGTCAGCGGGTCGCGCACTCATAAACAGCTCGGGCGCAAAATGCGGAATCCCCAGGTACGTCAGCGCCTCGCCCTCGGTGAGCGTGTCGCCGATCTGCAGCTGCCCGTGATTGTGGATACCGATAATGTCTCCGGCAACGGCCTCTTCGCTCGCCTGGCGGGCGTTGGCCATAAACGTTTGCGCATTCGCGATGCGGAGCTCCCGCCCGAGACGCAGATGGGTAAGCTTTTTGCCGGGCGTGTAGCGGCCCGAGCAAATCCGCATGAAAGCGATTCGGTCGCGATGACGGGGGTCCATGTTGGCCTGGATCTTGAAGACGAATCCGGTCATCGGGCCTTCTGCCGGGTCGACCACGCGTTCGGCGGCGGCGCGCGCCTGCGGCATCGGCGCCCAGTCAATCAACGACTGCAGCACCTCCCGCACGCCAAAGTTATTGATGCCCGACCCGAAGAATACGGGGGTCTGCAGCCCGGCCAGAAACAGCTCCCGGTCGAACGGCGCGCTGGCGCCGCGCAGCAGCTCCACCTCTTCGCGCAGGGTTTCGGTTTCGGCCGGGAACAGTTCGTCCAGCCGCGGATTATCGAGCCCGTTGATGATCTCTTCGTCGCCGCCGCGCCGCTCTTCACCGGCACGAAACCGGACCAGTCGGTCACTCAGGAGGTCGTAAACACCCCTGAAGGTTTTCCCCATGCCGACCGGCCAGCTGACAGGCGCGCAGTCAATATTGAGCGTCTGCTCAACCTCTTCGAGAATATCGAGCGGCCCGCGAACCTCGCGGTCGAACTTGTTCACAAAGGTAATGATGGGCGTGTTCCGCAGGCGGCACACCTCAAGCAGCTTTATGGTTTGCGCCTCGACACCCTTGGCAGCGTCGATGACCATGACAGCCGCGTCAACAGCCGTCAGAACGCGATACGTATCTTCAGAAAAGTCTTCGTGGCCGGGCGTGTCGAGCAAATTAATCACGTGCCCGGCATACTCGAACTGCATCACGGAACTGCTGACGGAGATCCCGCGCTGCTTCTCTATTTCCAGCCAGTCGGAGGTTGCGTGCCGCGACGCACGCCGAGCACGCACGGCACCGGCCTCCTGGATGGCGCCGCCATAGAGCAGGAGTTTTTCCGTCAGCGTGGTCTTGCCCGCGTCAGGATGCGAAATGATGGCAAACGTGCGGCGCCGCGCCACTTCATCGCGCATACGGTTGTGCTGACCGGCTTCACTCATAACACTGGAAATCTCTCAACGGGCGCCACGCACGCCCGGCAACATAAACACACAGCCACCGAGGACAACCGTGAGCAATGCCAGGGTAGACTCCAGCGGCCTGCCCTGAAACGCCCAGTACATCGTCCACAGGCTCACAATAATAAAAAACAGCGGGGGCACGGGATAAGCCCATACCTTAAACGGCCGCGGCAACTGCGGACGCGTTACGCGCAGCATGATAACGCAGGAAACTGCCAGCGCTGACATCAACGCCAGCGTAAACCCGGCATAGGAAAGAATCTGGTCGACGCTGCCCGACAGAATAATAATCGTCGTAACGACGCCTTGCAGCCACAACGCTGCGGCCGGCGCGCCGTCGCGATTCGTGTGGGTCAGCGCCTGCAGGAGTGGAACGTCTTTACCGAGCGCAAAGTAGACGCGCGGCCCGGCCATTGTCATGGCTGAGGCCGACGCTACCAGCGAGACGGCGAGCACCAGAGTCACCAGGCCCGCGCCCCAGTGACCAAACAACTGCCGCGCGGCAACCAGGCCGACCTCCACCTTGCCGGCCAGCTCACCGACGGGAGCACCATAGAAATACACGA
>JAZBOT010000172.1:0-4241 GCA_036351295.1 Gammaproteobacteria bacterium
AGCAGCGGACTGTCGCTGTTACGCGCGCCCTGGTAAAAGCCGAAACGCAGGCCGCTGCGTATTTCGAACTCCCGGCTCACCTGGTGCTTGACCGAAAACGCGAGCTTGGTGCCCAGGTAGCCGCTGCGCGCCCGGTACGCTGGCCGCTCCGCCGTGGCAAACGGCGCGGCCACGCCGTAGAAAAAATCCATGTAGTCGGTCGAGGCAAACTCCGGGGTCAGGCGGGTGTAGAGCTCGGTGCGCGGGGAGAACAGCGAACGCTTGTGCTTCAGTTCGGTCGAGAACACGAGTCCGCGCCAGTCCGGACTAAGCCCGTCCCAGGACACGGCCGCCCGTGTCTGCAGCGCCAGGCGCGCGTTGCCGCCAAACCACGGCTCGCGAAACTCAAACTCCAGTTCGGGGCCAACCTCGGCGAGCAGGTCGAGGTCCGGCATGTCCCGGCGGGCGGCAATATCGTCACTGTCCACCGGAAAGTTCAGCCCGAAGTCGATGTCGAGTTTGACCCGGTCCCAGCGCAACAGCCGCGTGCGCACCGGCTTCTCGGTGCGGTCGCCGAGGCGCAAAAACTTGCCGCGGTATATAGGGAAGGGCAGCGGGACAACGTTGGTCTGCAGTTCGGTGGCGCCGGGGTAGGCTTCGCCATAGCGACCAAAGCCCCCCAGCCGCACTTCCCACAGCGGATCGCCGCTCGTCTCATCTGCTGCCAGTGCGGCCGGTAACCCGATCAGGACGAGCGTCAGGGTTGTGAGTGCCCGATGGAAGCTTCTCAACTCAGGTGCCTTTTGTGTGATGATGACGGGATCGCGCAGGAACCGCCAGATTACCGATAGTGCCGGACGATGCAAGTAAACCGTGATTCTCCCCCTGATGCTGGCGGCCCGGGTGATGCTGCTTTCTCCGCCGCCTGCGAGCGCAACAAGGGGCCGATCCTGGAAGTTCTGCAGCGTTGGCTGACAGCTGCGCGCACCGTGCTCGAGATCGGCTCCGGCACCGGTCAGCACGCGGTCTATTTTGCGCGCCGGCTGCCGTGGCTGGAGTGGCAGCCGACTGATACCGGCGACTACCTCGACGTGCTGCGCGGTGCACTGGGTGCCGATCGTCCCCCTAATCTGCGCGCGCCCCTCGAGCTCGATGTCCGCAGGTCGCCGTGGCCCGCCGCGGAAACGGACGCCGTGTTCACGGCCAACACGCTGCATTTCATGAGCCTGGCTGCCGTGGAGTCACTGTTTTCCGGCTGCGCGAGGGTACTGCCGGCGGAGCGCCTGCTGCTGGTCTACGGGCCCTTTCGCTACGGCGGTGAATATACGGCCCCGAGCAATGCACGTTTCGATGAGTGGCTGAAAGCGGGCCATCCGGAGCGCGGTGTCAGAGACTTTGAATGGGTGCAGGCTGTGGCGGGCGACTGCGGGTTTGAACTGCGTGCGGACATCGCAATGCCCGCCAATAATCAACTGCTTGTCTGGCGCAAGGCGCGTCGCCCCGGTGACGGGAGCGCGGGCAGTTAGTCGGAGCGGCGCGCCTGGGCGTAGCGCTCGCGCAGTTCCTCCAGCTCCAGCCAGCGTTCTGTGTGCCCGTCCAGCTGCTGGCGCAGCTCCTCCAGCCGAGCCAGCGCTGCCGTAGTCACTGCGTAGGGCTGGGCATAGAAGTCCGGGCTGGCGCAGCGGGCTGCCTGCGTATCGTGCTCGCGCTGGAGTTCGGCGATGCGCGCCGGGAGGCCATCGAGTTCGCGCTGGTCTTTGTAGCTGAGCTTCTGTGGCGCGGCCGTGGCGGTGTTTTGTGGGGCTGTACCGCGGGGGGCAGAGCCCGTGTCCGCCATGCCTTCCCGCACCGCCAGCTGGCGGCCGTTCTTTAGCCAGTCACTGTAGCCGCCCTCATAGCGGCGGATCGCACCCTGCTCTTCGAACACCAGGATGCTCGACACGACATTGTCGAGAAACACGCGATCATGGCTGACCACGAGCAGGGTCCCCGCGTATTCTGTCAGTCGTTCCTCCAGCACCTCAAGGGTCTCCACATCGAGGTCGTTGGTGGGTTCGTCCAGCACCAGCAGGTTGCTGGGCCGGGTGAACAGCCGCGCCAGCAGCACCCGGTTGCGCTCGCCGCCTGACAAGACGCCGGCCGGGGTCATAGCCCGTTTGGCCGTGAACAAAAACCCCCGCAGATAACCCACCACATGGCGCTGCTTGCCGTTCACCGTGATGTATTCGCGCCCGTCACCGATAATTTCGGCGACGGTTTTGGTCGGGTCGAGGTCACGCCGCATCTGATCGAAGTAGGCGACCTCCAGGTGCGTCCCCAGCTTCACGGTGCCCTGGGTGGGCTGCAATTCGCCGAGCATCAGGCGCAGCAGGGTGCTTTTGCCCACACCGTTGTTGCCGACCAGCCCGATGCGCTCGCCGCGCTGCACCGTGAGGGTCAGGTCAGCAATGATCGGCTCGGCGCCATAGCTGTAGCCGACTTTGTTGAGGCGGATTACTTTGCGGCCGGATTGATCGGCCTCGTCTATCGCAATATGCGCCCCGGCCTCGCGCTTGATGCGTGCCGCCTGTTCGGCGCGCATCGCTTGCAGCGCGCGAACGCGACCCTCGTTGCGGGTGCGCCGCGCCTTGATCCCCTGACGCACCCAGATTTCTTCCTCGGCGAGCTTTTTGTCGAACCGCTGCTGGGCCTCCTGTTCGGCATGCAACGCCTGCTCCTTGCGCCGCAGGAAGGTGCGATAGTCGCAGTCCCAGCTGACGAGTCGCTGCAGGTCCAGCTCCACGATGCGGGTTGCCAGCCGCTGCAGAAACGCCCGGTCGTGGGTGATAAACAGCAGCGCCCCGGGCCAGTTGAAAACGTGGTTTTCCAGCCACGCAATGGTGTCCAGGTCGAGGTGGTTGGTCGGCTCGTCGAGCAGCAGCAGGTCGGGTTGGCTGACCAGCGCTTTGCCCAGCGATACGCGACGGCGCCAGCCACCCGACAGCTCCCGCAGACGTTTGTCGGCCGGCAGGTCGAGCGTGGTAATCATCGTCTGCACCTGCTGCTCGATGTTCCAGCCGCCGCGCGCCTCAATCTGCTGCTGCAGGCCCGCGAGTTCGCGCAGTTCGCGCTCGCTCGGGTTGGCCCCGGCGCGCCGCCGATACTCCTCAGTCAGGTCGCGGAGTTCAGCCAGCCCCTCGGTAATAACTTCGGTTACGGTCCGGTCGAGTTCGCCCGGCAGTTCCTGACGCAGCTGGCTGATGCCGAGGCCGTTGGCAAACTGGATGCGGCCGTCGTCGGGTTCGAGCTCCCCCGAAATCAGCCGCAGCAGGGTCGTCTTGCCCGCGCCGTTGCGGCCGATCAGGCACACCCGCTCGCCAGCCTCAATCTGCATGCTGGCCTCGCGCAGCAGCACCCGCTCGCCGAACTCGAGCGATACGCTATCCAGATTGATCAGGCTCATGACGAAAAATGAAGACAAAACGGGCGGCAAGGATAGCAGCAATGGCCGGCCGAACGCTTAATATGTATAGCTATCAAGCGGGCCGCGCGTGCTCTATAATCGCCGCTCGCGTGCAGCGGACGTTGTTCTCTACGTCCGATTCTCTCAGTTTTTTACCCCTAATCCGGTGCCGGTCAAGTCGCTATGTCAGCCGTCCAGAATCTTCGCAATATCGCCATTATCGCCCACGTTGATCATGGCAAGACCACGCTGGTCGATCAGCTGCTCCGGCAGTCAGACACGCTGGGTGATCGGGTGGAGCTGCAGGATCGGGCCATGGACTCGAACGACCTTGAGCGCGAACGCGGTATTACCATCCTGTCAAAGAACACCTCTATCGTCTGGGGCGACTACCGCATCAATATAGTCGACACGCCCGGCCACGCGGATTTCGGTGGTGAGGTGGAGCGTGTGTTGTCCATGGTGGACAGCGTGCTGTTGCTGGTCGACGCGGTTGAAGGGCCGATGCCGCAAACCCGGTTTGTGACGCAAAAAGCCTTTGCAGCGGGCTTAAAGCCGCTCGTGGTTATTAATAAGATCGATCGCGACGGTGGCAGGCCAGACTGGGTGCTCGACCAGACTTTTGATCTTTTCGACAGGCTGGGGGCAACTGACGAACAACTGGACTTTCCGGTGATCTACGCGTCTGCGCTCGGCGGTTATGCCGGCACTGAGTCGAGCGTGCGCTCCGGCAACATGGATGCGCTGTTTCACGCCATCGTGGCGCATGTGCAGCCGCCGCAGGTGGATGCAGCCGGACCGCTGCAGCTGCAGGTGTCGA
>JAZBOT010000173.1:0-14104 GCA_036351295.1 Gammaproteobacteria bacterium
AAAGCTTCGCCGGCAGATGTAGGCCAGTACCCGGACGGCGCGGCCGGTTCTCCCGAGACAGCACCAGCCGAGCTTATGGATGGCGTGGAGTTTAGCGTAGCCATCCGCTCGCGGACGCTGTGGGCACTCGCCATCAGCTCGGCCTGCCTGTGGTACAGCATTACCTCCGTCAACAGCCAGGCCACCATCTTTTTTGAGCAGGATGCCGGGCTGTCGCCGGCACGCGCGACCGTGCTGTACTCCGCCATTTTCTGGTGCAGCGTCGGCGGCAAGTTTCTGTTCGGCGCGCTCAGCGACATCGTTCCCAAGCACAAAGTCATGCTGGTGACAGCCAGCATCCTCGTTGCGGGCTGCCTGCTGATGTTCAGCAACGGGCCGGAAGGCCTGCAGCTGACGCAAAACATTAATCAGCTCTGGCTGTTTGCCGTGGTGTTCGGGCTCGGTTACGGCGGCAGCTTTACGATGATTCAGCTGGCCTGCGTTGAGTGTTTCGGCCAGCGCGCTCTGGGCAAGCTGCTGGGCGTGATCATCTTTGTCGATTCGCTGGGCGGCGCGGCCGGCACCTTTTTGTCGGGCAAGCTCAGTGCCGCAGCCGGCAGCTATTTTGTGCCGTTTGTCGCGGTGACTGCGGTCGCAGCTGTCGCCGTCATTAGCGTGATGTTCGTGCGGCCGCTGCAGCCGCCGCCGGCGCCGGCACCGCAGCCGGCATGAAAATCGACCCTCAGGCCAGCCGGGTCACCAGCATTTTCATGGTGCTGGCGCTGCTGGTCATGGCGGCACTGGCATGGTCGGTTAGTCGCGACCGGGACGCAGGAGAGGCTGCTCCGCAGAGCAGCGACTCCGCTGCGCCGGACACCGCCGGCGCAGCGCCCTGAATCACCCCGGCAAGCCCGGAACCGCCGCTGCCGAAGGCAACCCTCAGGCCTCGGGCTTAACAAACTTCAGCGTGAAGCGGTCGCTCTCACCAATAGCGAGATACTTGTCCCGGTCCTGGTCCTTAAGCCGCAGGGTCGGTGGCAGGGTCCAGACGCCTTCCGGGTGGTCTTTGGTGTCCGCAGGGTTCGCATTGACCTCTGATTTGCCCACGAACCTGAAGCCCGCCGCCTCGGCAATCTCAATGGCATAGGCTTCGTTGACATAGCCGGACTTGGCTTTGAGGTCCTGGGGCACACTCGGGTCGCCCCGATGCTCCACCACGCCGAGGACGCCACCGGGCTTCAGCGCGTCATACATCGCCTGCATCATCAGCCCCTGCGATTCCCGCGGCATCCAGTTGTGGATGTTGCGGAAGGTCACCACAACATCGACGCTGTTGGGCGGCACTGGCGCCAGTTTCATCGGCGGCATCAGCACGGCGACCTTCACCTGGTCGTATACCTCGGGGTTGGCCGCGAGCTTCGCGTTGTAGGCTGCCACCGCGTTCTGAATGAACGCCATATCGGACTCGGGATCCCAGCCGGCCGCGATGTATTCGCCTGAACCACGCAGGAACGGCGCGAGCACCTCGGTATACCAGCCACCGCCCGGCCAGATTTCCATCACGGTGCTGTCCGAAGTCACGCCGAAAAATGCCAGCGTCTCAGCAGGATGCCGCCATTCATCGCGCGCGCGATTCGCCGGCGAGCGGTGCTCACCCGCGAGCGCGGCAGCCATCTTGGCCTCGTCGGCCGGCGACATCGATGCCGATGTACTGCAGGCGGCCAGCGCCACAAGGGCGAGCAGGGCCGGCAGCAATCGCCGACCGCTTTGAAGTGTAAGAGTCATAACAACAGGTTCCTGTAGTGATACGGCCGGCTTACGGCCAACAGTCTTCCACCGAGAGACTACGCAACCGCGGCATCGGGCACAAGCAGCGCAAGTCAGTCGAACTGGCGGGCGTTGATATGACTCAGCTTGTCCGCTTGCGGCATGCGATAAAAAGCCCGCAACTCCTGCAGCATCGAACCCGGCATCCGTGGCGCCGGATGCCGTTGCTCGAGTCGCCTGCAAAAGCGCAGCGCCAGATCATTGGCGTGCCGATAGCGCTGCAGCTGGTCGCTGTCGAGACCCTCGCGGTAGCGCACGCCGGCAAACAGCCGCCGGGTCAGCTCGCCGTCACCAACGGGGGCGCGCGACTGAGATTCCAGCAGCAGACGAGCACTAAGGTACTTGTCGACCTCAGCCTGAACCTCAAGCTCCAGCTGGGTCACCGAGCGCGCGTTGCTGGCTTTCCACAGCAGGCAAACGAAATGACTGACTCCCTCCAGCACCCGGCAGAAGTCGTCGAGGTTGTCCTGATCCAGTGCCTGCAGCGGGTCGGTACTCGCCAGCCGCTCCAGCAGCTCCGCATCCAGAAACAAGGTGACATCGAGCGTCTGATCCGCCTCGCTGATCAGCAGCGCTTCATCGGGCAATGCTGCAGGGTCGTCTATGAGCCCGCTGGTAGCGGCGCGATCGGTCAGCAAAAAACGTTCGATATCGGCATCCAGCTCGAGCTGATAGCAGCCTGCCAGCAGTGCCTGCAGCCGTCCCGGGAGCCGGTGCCTCACTAGTGCGACCACTGGGTGCGGGCGGCATCCAGCGGCAGCACTCCCGTTTCCCGCAGCAAGCGGGCAGCGCGCTGACTGCCGGTCTTCAGCCAGACATCGTAAAGACGCAGCACATCGGTATCGGAGGTGGCTACCGCCTGATCGCGCACGTCATTCAGCACGTCTACCAGTGGCTGGAATTTTTCGCCCAGCTCCGCAAAGACCGCGCCAAACGCCCGGCCCCGCAGCGTGCCGCGTGTATGCGCAGACAGCGTGCTGTAGGCGCCACCGCCCATCGACACATAGTAGTCAATGTCGACTACCGACTGCCGCAGACTGTCGGCAAAGAAGCCGGCGACAAACAGCGAAACATCACCGAGACGCTGCAGGCAGAAAACCCGCTCCTCCGGGGTCGCGGCATCAAGCGCATCTGCCAGCATCAGCGCCAGCGGCCGCTGGCGGGGGCTCGAGTCCTGCGGATCATGGAAGGCTTCAGAACGCGCAAACAACGTCAGCAGGTTCACCTCATAGTGCTCGGTGTCGTGGTCTACAGCCACCTGGTTGGCGGCCATTGCAGCGCTGACCGAGTCTTTAAAAAACTCGCGCAAACTCTGCACTGCCAAGATCTCGGTTGTGCCTACGTCCTGAATATCCGCCATGCGTCGCTCCTCTATCCCGTAAGTGCCAGCTCCGTTGCTTTGCCCAGTTCGCTTATACGGCAGCCTGTCGCCGCCTGCGTGAAACGATACGTCAGTGCGCGTGTCGCGCCGGCGAGAGTCATCGCGACGGTAAATGCCACGGTGCCCGGCGGCAGGCCTCTGTTGGTCTGCGCATCACAGCGCACAAAGCCGCCGCTTGCCCGATGCCCGCCAGCGAGCATGCCGGACTCCTGCAGGGCAGCAAGAAAAGCCTGCACCTGGGTCACCAGCGCCCGCCACTGCTGCGGGCCCGATTCGGTGGCAGCCAGCCAGCGGGTGCCCAGCCGGATGCGGCGCAGGATGAACAAGACATCCCGCCGCTGCTCCAGCTCGCGGAACCCTGCCCCCGGAGCAGCGTGACGCGCCTGCGTCACTTTGCCCAGCAATTCGTGGTGGTTCGCGCTGCGCCGCACTAGGCTGTTGACACCCGCCCGCGCCAGACGCTGCAGGTCATGCGCGTCCAGTCGGGAATCAAGCTGCGCCCCACCGCGCTGCATCACCAGCGCGCCATCGTGCAGGCGGGGCAGATCACGGGTGCCGACGCGACTCGCGAGCGCAGCCGCGACGGCCCCGGCCGCGCTTGCCAGCACAGACTCGCCGGCGGCATCACGGACCCGTGTGCACGGAAACCAGGTCACTGCGTTCGGACTCTGGAAACCGGAGCGTTGCTGATCGCTGACCACATCCTGCACAGTGCGCCAGCGGGCCGGCGGGTCGACAATGAGGAGAGCCTGCCGCTCGCGGCAGAACCGGTCAGCGGCGACCATGGCAACCGGGCCGATGCTCGCGTCGGTGGCGCCGGAAATCAGGCATACGCTGGCGATGTCCTGCAGCCCCCGCAACGCATTCAGTCCGGTGCCCGCGGCGGCGGCCCCAATGAGGTCGTAATCGCCCGGCGCGGGATTCTGCATCGGCGTCGCTGCGGCCGCCACATAGCCGGCCTCACGCAGCGATCCGGCCTTAATGGTCAGCGCGGGACGCTCTGCGGGCGCGGGTTCAGCCAGTGACACCAGGTTCGACTGCTCTAGCACTTTGCCGATGTAATCCCGGCTGTCCGGCATCACCGTAACCCGACGAAAATATTCCTGCTCTTCGATCCAAATGGACGCGTCCGCACGGAGACGCTGGACAATCAGGTTAAAGGCCTGCGGCGAATCATCGGCTACCCCGTCGTAATCGACGGACGCGCGCAAAAACTCGAGCGGGCCGGGGTTGCGCGCGCGCAGCAGCAGAGGTCCGGCGGGACCGGGCAATGCCACAACCCGGCGCTGCATCGTGCCGGATACCCGCACCACCCAGGCGCTGCCGCCGCCGTTGGCAAAAAACTGGCGCAAGGCAAAGCCCATGCGACAACGAAACCCGGGCACGCCAAAGTGTTTTTCGAAATCGGCAGCGGATGATAGCTGCACGGGCCGGTCCACCGGGCCGCGGGGAGCTGGGCCAACGAAAGCGGTCAGCGGGTCGGCCGCGAACGCTATGTCTTCGGCCCCGTCCAGACTGTCAGGGTCAAAACAAGCAGACTGCGCATCGACGCTCAGCGACATAAAACTCCACGGTCCTTCGCGGAAACAACAGCCCTATATAGCCATAGGGCGGGTGCAGTGGCAAGCGGCTGTGTGTCAGTCGGCAGCGGTGAGGGCCAACTCGGTGACCAGGGGCTCTGCCAGATTGTTGACCCGCCGACTCTCCGCAACCACTGCAGCCGGCTCGCGTCCACCGGGTGAAACGGCCAGCGGCATGCCCGTTGCCGCTGCGGCAACCGCGGCGGCCAGTTCGGTATCAACGGCCGCCACCGTCAGGTCAGCGGGCAACTCGGCCGCGAGCAGATCGTCAAGCCGCGCCATCCAGTCCCGGTCGTCGTCGCTCAGAGGCGTATGAGCCTCCAGCAGCAATTGGCCTTCATGCCACGCGACCAGCCAGGGCTCGTTGGTAATGGTCACGCTCGTGCCGACCGGCACGATGGCAAAGAGGTGCTCGATGTTTTCCGGGAACAGCCGTACACAGCCGTGACTGACGCGCATCCCCACGCCGGCCGGCCGGTTGGTGCCGTGGATGAGATACGAGGGCATGCCCAGCAACAGCACGTGCTTGCCCAGCGGATTGTCGGGACCTGGCGGTACCTGTGCAGGCAGCGGCGTGCCTGCTGCGGCATATTCGCGACGAATAGAAGCGGGTGGAAACCAGACCGGGTTCCGGCCCTTCCCCGTCACGGTCGTGCGACCGACCGGGGTAGCTGAGCCTTCGCGGCCAATACCGATAGGAAAGGTGACCACGGCAGCCGGCTCATCCGCGGCAGCCGGCGCAATGAAATAGAACAGCCGCTTCGCAGCGATGTTAATGACAATGCCTTCATGCGGAACATCAGGAAGAATAAACCGCGTGGGCAAAACCACCGGAGTGCCTTCTCCGGGCAACCAGGGATCCACCTTCGGGTTCGCCTCTACCAGCTCATCGAAACCCAGGCTGTAGGCGCGCGCGATATCCACAAACGTGTCTTCAGCGCGTGCGTTGATGACCTGCAGCTCGCCGACAACGCGCTGCTCAGCCGAGTCCAGCAGGAAGCGGTCACTGACGATCGGTGGTTCGTAGACCGGCGCAGGCGGCGCCACCTCGGGCTGCGGGGCTCGCAGCAGCTCGCATCCGGAGAGCATCGGCAACAGCAGGGTTGCCGACAGTAATTTGCGAAATGCCGAGTTGCGCATGCCGCCCAGTATAGCGAACCGCTCGGACGCAGACGCGGCCGCTAACGACGGCAATCAGGCCGCAGACCGCGGGCGCGGGCCTGATTGAAGTACGGCCGGACGTTCTCTATCTCCGCTGCAAGATCGCTGATACGGCGCTCGCTGGACGGGTGAGTGGAAAGAAACTCCGGCATTCCGGCACCGTTTTCCGCCGCCATGTTCCGCCACAGCTGCACCGATGCTTCAGGGTCAAAGCCGGCTTTAGCCATGTAGTCGAGACCTACAATATCCGCCTCACTTTCCTGGTAGCGACCGTATGGCAACAGCAGACCCAGCTGCGCGCCGAGCACCAGTAAACCCGCATTCTGCCGCACGGTCTCACTGGCGATCGCGCCGACCAGGATGCCGATATTGGCGGCCTGCGCACTGTTGGCTCGCTTCATGGAATGACCGCGCGTGACGTGCGCAATCTCATGGCCCATCACGGCGGCGAGCTGATCCGGTGTTTGCGCGGTTTTGAAAATACCCGTGTAGACGCCGATCTTGCCGCCGGGCATCGCGAAGGCATTGACCTGCTCCTCATCAAACAGTTCGAGATCCCAGTCGATACTGGCAAAGGGCTCGTCGAGCTGCGCTATCAGCGCGTCGGCAACACACTGCACATAAGCCTTGTCAGCCGGATTGGTGGAAACCGTCAGTTCCTGTCGCATCTCGGCGAACTGCCGAGCTGACGCCTGCTCCAGCTGGGCCGTCGAAGCACAACCGATGAGCCCGGCAAAGCTCAGTAGCGCCAGCAGCCGCAGGCCAAGGGACCCATGTCGATGCATAACCAACCCTTACATTAGTTCCACGGATACCGCGGCCCCAGGCCCAGTGCCTCGGCGGCCGCGGTGAGCGCTGACTGCAATTTGCCGGACAGGCCCTCGCGTTGTTTATAGGTCACTGCAAATATGCCAGCCTGCTCGGCTGCCTGCATCAAATAATCGTCAGAACTGCCCAGCTCATCAATTAGACCCAGCTCAAGGGCGCGGGTTCCGTACCAGTGCTCTCCGGTCGCGACCTGTTCCACATCGAGTGCCGGCCGGTGATCGCTGACAGCGGATTTGAATAACTGATGCACGTCCTCGAGTTCCTCACGGGTTTTTTCGCGGTCGGCATCGGTGTTCTTCCCAAACATGGTCAGTGTGCGCTTGTACTTGCCCGCAGTCACTTGCTCAAAGTCGACGCCGCGTTGTTCGAGAAACCGGTGGAAATTCGGCAGCTGCGCTAACACGCCGATCGAACCGATAATCGCAAACGGTGCGGCGATAAGGCGGTCAGCTATGCAGGCCATCAGATAGCCACCGCTGGCCGCAACTTTATCGACAATGACGGTAAGCGGCACACCGTGATCCTTGATGCGCTGCAGCTGCGATGCACCGAGGCCGTGGTCCTGAACCGCACCACCCGCGTTTTCAAGGCACACCACGACCTCATCCTGCGGGCGCGCCACGGCGATGACGGCCGTGACTTCCTGACGCAGGGAATCGACCCCGCTGGCGCGAAGATCGCCCTTGAAGTTAAGCACGAATACGCGCTTACGGTCCTCGCCAGACTGCTTGTCTGCTGCTTTCGCGGCTTTCTTCTGCTGCTTCTCACTGTGCTTCCAGTCCGCCTTGCTAAGCATGGCGTGCCGCAGTGTGTTGGCCATATCCCGGTATTTGTCGTTGAGTTTGTCGACCTGCAGACTACCGCTGCGTGTCACTTCGCTGCGGGATGCGGACACAACCACTACGGCCGCTGCCGCGATGGCGGCGACGATGGTCAGCGCTTTCAAAACAAACAAGCCGTACTCGTAAAAAAATTCCATCTGGGTTACCTGCGCAGGCGTCGTGCTCAGGGGGAGCCGAGGCCGGCGTTGTTCTGGTCAAAAACTTTGTCAGCCCGGTAGCTGGAGCGCACCAACGGGCCGGCAACGACCTCCATGAAACCCCGCGCCAGGCCCAGCGCGCGCAACTCCGCAAATTCTTCCGGGGGCACATAACGCTCCACGGGCAAATGGTTACCTGTGGGCTGCAGGTACTGCCCCAGCGTCAGGATATCGACGCTGCGCGCGCGGAGGTCATCCATCGTGGCAAGAATCTCGGCACGGGTCTCACCGAGACCTAGCATCAGGCTGGTTTTGGTCAGCACGCCCGGCGCCAGCCGACGTGCCATCTTGAGCACATTGAGCGTCTGGTGGTAGCCGGCACGCGGATCGCGAACAATGTGGGTCAGGCGTTCGACCGTCTCAATGTTCTGCGCGAACACATCCAGGCCGGAACCCACCACGGTGGCAACGGCGGCTTCTGCACCATCGAAATCCGGCGTCAGTGCCTCTACGCCGGTGTCCGGGTTCAGCGCTTTGACAGCGCGAATGCACGCCGCATAGTGCGCTGCGCCGCCATCCGGCAAATCGTCACGATCAACCGAAGTCAGCACCACGTAGCGCAGTTGCATGAGCTGCACGGAACGTGCCGTGTTCTGCGGCTCCTCAGGGTCAAGCCAGCCCCGTGGATTGCCCGTATCGACCGCGCAGAAGCGGCACGCACGAGTGCAGACTTCGCCCATCAACATGATTGTGGCGGTACCGTTGTTCCAGCACTCGCCGATATTCGGGCACATCGACTCCTCGCAGACGGTCGCCAGACGATGCTCACGGACATTGCGCCGTACCTCTGCAAAGACCTCGCCCGTGGGCACGGGGGCTTTCAGCCAGCGGGGCTTGCCGCCCGGCGGCGGCACGGCTCCGGGGGTCTTTTTCATCCCGTTCTTAATGGCCGCATGCCCCTGACGGGTACGGTATTTGGCTCCGGACTCCACCCGCGGGGGGGCCGTGCTGGTCACAATAGGAATGCCTTTTAAGCTGGACACAAACTTTTAACCCGTCAACTGGCAGCGGCGGCTATTCTCGCACGACACGACAGGTCCCGCATCTGCCGGCTGCCGCCCCTGCCGGAGGCGCGCGCAAAAAAAAGCCCGGCCATAAAGACCGGGCAAGTACAGGGGGAAGACTTGAATTCAGCAGGCTTAGTGCAGCGGCGACCAGTTCAGTAGCTGCACCTGACCGGAGTCCAGATCAAAGCTGCTGGCCAGCAGCGCCTCGATCTGCCGAGGCTCCAAAACGGCCTCGTCCGGCTGTCGCACCTCAACCACACCGCTATACTCGTCAGCGCCAGCCTCCAGAGGAGACTGCAGCAAGAAGCGCGTGTAGTACTTGGTAGCCATGGACTAAAGCTACGGCTTCCGGCCCGGCCGTTCTGTGAGAGAACGCACATTTCGGGCATTGTGACCTGAGGCAGCGATTGCGAGACAATGCGGTCGCTGCGCCGCAAAGGACTCTCTTTATGCACATTTGGATACGCTCGGCCTGCCCTATACTGGTACTGGCCATACTCAGTGGTCCCGCGTGCGGCCAGGACATAGCTGCAGCCGAAGCTGCGCAGCAGCAGGCGCTGGACGCCGGCGCCGACACCCTGGCGCCCGAGGCTTACAACCAGGCGCTGGAGCGCCTCGAACAGGCGCGCGAGTCGGCCCGTCGCGGCAAAGACCGGCAAGCCGCCGAACGTGGCCAGAGGGCCGCTGCGGCGTTCCGGGCGGCGCAGCTCAGCGCGGTGCAAGAAGCCGTGCTGGGAGCAGCGCGCGCGGCTTATCGCGAGGCGGACGCCGCACGGGCGCGGCGGTTTGCGCCCGCAACCATGGCGCAGGCGCGCGAGCTGCTCGACGCGGGGGCGGAGCTGCTGGCCCGCGACCGCACCGCTGTGGCAGCCGCAGCGGAGCTGGCGAGCGAAGCCGCGGCCATGGCGCGGCTGGCCGCGGAAATCACCGCTGTCGCGCGCACCAAGCCCACGATCGAGGACCTGCTGCGACAGCAGGCGGCGGACCTTGAGAGACTGCAAGCTGCGGCCGGACTTCAACAAAGCATTAACCGCGATCTGGTGGTCGCGGTCGGGCTGCTTGAGGATGAAATTGCGCGGCTCCGTGATGCCGAACAGCAGCTCACCCTTGAACTCGCCGACAGCCGCGCGTTCTCCGCGGCACTGGAAGAAGAGATCCGGCTGCTGGATGACCGCCTCGGCGGCGCCACGGCAGAGCGCCGCAAGCTGGTTCTTCAGCTTGAAGCGCAGGCCCGCGAACGCGAGCAACTCGCGCAGGTCAAAAGTCTGTTCGCGGCAGCGGAAGCCGAAGTTTTCGAGCAGTCCGGCGCCATTATCGTGCGCCTGGTCGGCGCCCGGTTTGCGAGCGGCTCGGCCGAGCTGGAAACTGCAAGCCTGCCGCTGCTGGACAAAGCCGCAGACGCTCTGGCGATCTACCCCAATGCCAGCGTTGTCGTCGAGGGCCACACCGACTCCAAGGGCGGCGACCGCCTTAACCAGAGGCTCTCCCAGAACCGCGCCGAAACCGTCGTCAACGAGCTGCTGGCGCGCTCCGCCATCGCGCCGGGCCAGATCAGTGCGGTCGGCTATGGCGAGAGTCGCCCGGTGGCCAATAACGAAACCGAGGCCGGCCGCGCCGTCAACCGGCGTATCGACCTGGTGATAAGCCCCGCTGCTGCGGCGAACGCGATCTACTAGGCGGCACCTTCGCGATACCAGCGCAGCAGTGCCGCACCGACCACTTCGCTTGCGAAGTAGCCATAACATTTGTGCGGATTGATGCCGGCCGGCCCGCGGAACCGGTTCAGCACCGCGAGGTTGTCATTAATCCGCTCTACGAGCCGCAGTTGCAGCATTTCGGCGTACTGCTCGGCCATTTTGAGATCGAGCGCCGTCACTTCGCCCACCGCCGCGAGGTTCAGCCAGCGCCGGATATTGGCCGGATAGCGAGCGGCGCCCTGCCGCTGGCTTCCCAGCAAGCGCTCGCGGATATAACGCAGCGCCAGCGGGCTCCCCATGCTGACAAAGCACTCCACGTTGCGCGCGTCATGCGTCACGTGCGTCAGCTCCCACAGGGCGTCATAAGCGATCACGGAACCGAAGCTGTGGCCCACCAGCACAACCCGTTTGCCGGCAGCCCAGGCTCGCTGCAAATGCTCGGTCAGCTGCGCGCGGATGCGCTCGCCAGCGCCGTCTGAGTTGTCGAAATAGCGGCTCATCTCGTGCAATCGCGTCTGCATCCGGCGCGTTGCAAAGATCCGGCCCAACGCCGGGAAACGGTCACCGATGGCGTACATCGCTGCGGTAAAACGGCGCCCGGGGGCCAGGGCGTCGCGGCGATCCGCCTCCGGATCGCCTGAGCCTGCGAGCAAAGCATCGATGCCGGGCAAAAATGCGTCGATGTCGTCATGCACGCCGTAAAAATCGTAGGACCAGGGCACCAGCTCCAGCGCCCGGGTCAGGGTCTCGGCCTCGGCCGGTGTGGCGCCGGCATTGCCGAGCGCAAAGCGCAGGCAGCGGGCGAGTTGCTCCCGCTGCACCTCGGGCCGGGGCTTGGCGCGAATGCCGGGAACAAAAATCACGGCCACAGCCGCCGTAGCAGTCATCCGCGCAGCAGCTCCGGCAGCTCGGCGAGACTGCCGACCTCACGGTCGGGCCGGCAATCGGGCAGCTCCCAGGACGCGCCGGTGCGATTCATCCACACTGTGCCGAAGCCGGCCCTGGCAGCCGCCTCAATATCGTTCTCCGGATGATCGCCGATATGCAGCGTGGTTTCGGGTTCAAGTTCAGCGCGAGCGATAGCCCCAGCGAAGAAGGCGGGGTCCGGTTTCGCGACCCCCAGTTCGGTGGCGGTGACCACGGCGTCGAAATGGGATGCAATACCGATCGTAGTCAGGCAGGCATTGCCATTCGTGAGAGCGACCAGACGGTGTGTGGTCGCCAGCTGCTCAAGGGCTGGCCGCACATCGGCAAACAACGTGACGGCATTGCGGGCACGATAAAAGACACTGAACGCCGCTTCGGCCACGCTCTCCGGGTAGTCGCACTCCCGCAATATCTGGCGCAGCATACGGCGCCGCAGTTCGCCGAGATCGTGGCGCAGGTGTCTGTTGCCGCGGACGATCGCAATGCGCAATTGCTGCATCTGCTCGGGATTGTAACGGGCCGCAACGCGCGGATAGTTTTCGGCAAACCAGCTGTGCAAGGTTTGCTCGGCGCGCGGGACGACCGCCTGCATGTCCCACAGGGTGTCGTCAAGGTCAAAACACAGCGTGCGTATGTGTTTCAATAGTGTCCTGTCTCTCGTTTAGTTTGCCGCAACGGTATACAGCTTATGAAATATCTCCACACCATGGTGCGCGTCAGCGATATCGATGCTTCCCTTGCATTCTACTGCGACCTGCTCGGGCTGCGTGAGCTGCAGCGTGTCGACAATGAAGGCGGCCGCTTCACGCTGATATTTCTGGCGGCTCCGGGCGACGAAAGCGCCAAGATCGAGCTGACCTACAACTGGGATCCGGAGGACTACACCGAAGGCCGCAATTTCGGTCACCTCGCGTATGCGGTCGATGACATTTACGCGGTGTGCCAGCGTCTCATGGACGGCGGGGTCACGATTAACCGGCCGCCGCGGGACGGCCGCATGGCCTTTATCAGGTCACCCGACAACATTTCCATCGAGCTCCTGCAGGCGGGCGCCGCCCTGCCGGCGCAGGAACCGTGGGCCTCGATGCCCAATAGCGGCCGCTGGTAGAGGCCGCCGCAGAAGCTGCCCTGGTCAGCCGTGCTAGCCCGCCTTGCGGGCGCGGAAGCGTCCCGTTTCGATCAGTGTGCTGCCGGACAGTTTAATCACCACGCGGTTGCGGCCTTCTTCTTTAGCCTGATACAAGGCTTCATCGGCCATCTGAATGGCTCCGGCTATGCTGCGGCCGTTGTCCGGGTTGACGACTGCCACGCCGACACTGATCGTCAGCAGGGAAGCAGCGGAAGCACCGTCGTGCGTGATACCCAGCTGCAGGACGTCCTCCCGCAGCAAGTCGGGCAGGTCAGTCACATAATCCGTGGCCGGACCGTAGAGAACCAGAGCAAACTCCTCGCCCCCGTAGCGTGCCGCCATGTCCAGCGGACGCTGCACGCTCCCCGCGATGACGCGCGCCACTCGCTTCAGCGCATCGTCGCCGGCCTGATGACCGTACAGATCGTTGTAAGCCTTGAAGTGATCGATATCGATGAGCATGACCGTCAACGGCGAACCGTCACGACGCGACTGGCGCCAGATCCGCTCGAACTGCTGGTCAAACGCTCGCCGGTTGTAGAGCCCTGTCAGCCCGTCACGTTCAGCGAGCTGATTGAGAATGCGCGATTCGAGAAAAGTTCGTCGCGACGCGTACTCAATCGTGTAACAGCTGTAGCCGCCCAGCAAGTTCACGTTCAGCAACATGAAGGCCTCGAAGAACAGTTGCTCGGGAGGCAGACCAACATAAACTGCACCGCCGAGATACAGCAGCGATACCAGCGCGCACAAGCTGGCCGCGGTTGAGAACAGCAGCCCCAGCATCGACCACATAATGAAGACCCAACCCACCTGACCGGCAAAGTAATAGCCCTGTCCGGCAACGCTGGCTTCCAGATCGATAATGGCACCGGTGGCCCCGACGACGAGTGCACTCAGCGCCAGCAGGCTTTGATAAACAAAACGCTGGCGGAAGTATGACGCCGCCAGCGTGGCAAGCAGCACGGGCAGCATCAGCGTCAGGCCAAAGCGCCCCAGCAAGTCGGAATCGGGCGTCAGCGACGTGACGCTGACCAGGGTGACCACCGCCACCACGACGGCGCACAGGCCGAGGACCAGTCGGGTCTTCTGCAGATTGTCATCGTTATAGACCTCGCGGAACTCGGCCTCGAGATAATCGCCGAAGCGCAGCGAGCCAAAGCCCATGCGCAGCTGCTCCTCGTAGAGCGAGCTCGGGGCCCGGCGATGTGTGGCGCGATATTCCATTGCGATAGGTCAGTAACAAGGGGGTAAGGTAAGGAGTGAAAGCTACGCAACCCCGCCCGGCGCAGACAGCGCCTGTTTCACAGTTTGCCAACAGCGTCTCACATAAACCGTATATGCGCGCTAATGACCATATATGGGGTTTCGCGGCCCGGCAGGGGGATGCCGCTAGTTAAGCAAAAGGGCGGCGCTGCAGCCGTGCTCGGCTTCGGCAGCCAGCAGCCGCTGCTTGAGCGACGCACCCCAGCGAAACTCGCCCAGGCCACCCGTCGCGGGCAAAACACGGTGGCAGGGTACGAACAGCGCTACGCTGTTCGCCGCCAGCGCT
>JAZBOT010000174.1:0-2244 GCA_036351295.1 Gammaproteobacteria bacterium
GCTGTTGCGCGGCCGACAGCGGTGGCGCCTCGGTATCACCGCGTGGCGCAATAACGGGCAGCGGCGTCGCTGTCCCGGCCGTCACCACGCCGCTGAGCATGGCGACAGTCGGGTAATCAAACAGCTGCTTCAGTGTGAGCGGTTTTGCCAGCGTCTCGCTGATGCGCACCACCGTCCGGGCGGCCAGCAGTGAGTGCCCGCCGAGCCGGAAGAAGTCATCATGGATGCCCACCCGTGAACGTTGCAGGACGCTGGCAAAAATCTCGCACAACGCGGTTTCCAGGGGATTGCGCGGCGGCTCATACGCGTTGCCGTCAGCCGCATCGGCCTCGGGGCGCGGCAAAGCGCGCCGGTCCAGCTTCCCGTTGGTGGTGACCGGCAGTTCGCCGAGCTCGGTAAACGTGGCCGGGACCATGTAGTCCGGCAGCTGCTGCCGCAGCGCTGTGCGCAGGTCGGCTGCGGTCAGCCGGCTGTCCGCCCCGCACACGTAGTAGGCGGCCAGCCGCGGGTCATCGGTCAGGTCGTTGCGGACGATGACGGCCGCCTGCGTAACGCCGTCCACGCGCAGCAGTGCCGCCGTAATTTCATCGGGCTCAATGCGCACGCCGCGCAGTTTGACCTGGAAGTCACTGCGGCCAAGGAACTCAATGACGCCGTCGTGCCGGTACCGGGCGAGATCTCCGGTTCGGTAGAGTCGCGCAGCTGTGGTCGGATTAAAAGCGTCGGCGACAAACCGTTCCGCCGTCAGCTCCGGCTGATTGATGTAGCCGCGGGCCACCTGCACGCCGCCGATCAACAGCTCGCCAGGGATGCCCGGCGGCACCGGCTGGTTGTCCGGATCGACCAGGTAGATACGAGTGTTCGCGATCGGCCGACCGATAGGCACGCGGGCGCCGGTGTCCCCGGCGTTGCAGGGCCACCACGTCACGTCGACTGCGGCTTCGGTGGGCCCGTACAGGTTGTGCAGCTCGGCATCGAGGCGCGCGAAAAACCGCTGCTGCAGCTCGGTCGTCAGCGCTTCCCCGCTGCTGATGACCCGCCGTATGGAGCTGCATGGCTGAACCTCTTCCGGCTGCAGGAACAACGCCAGCATCGACGGCACAAAATGCAGCGTCGTGACTCCGGCAGTCTGCACGAGCTCCAGCAGGTAGCCGACATCCTTGTGGCCACCCGGGCGTGCCAGCACCAGCTGAGCGCCGCTGATCAGCGGCCAGAAGAACTCCCATACCGAGACGTCAAAGCTGAATGGTGTTTTCTGCAGCACCACATCGGTCGCATCCAGCGCAAACGTATCCTGCATCCACAGCAGTCGGTTCACGATGCCGCGGTGCTCGTTAACGACGCCCTTCGGCCTGCCGGTGGAGCCCGACGTAAAGATGGTGTAGGCGGCATGATGCGGCGCTGTGACGGGCCGCAGGTTGCGTTTGGGACAGTTGGAAATCGCGATGGCGTCCCAACCAATATTCACGTTGATGATGCGTGATCGGCCGGCCGGCAGCCGGTTGGCCAGCTGCGAATGGGTAAGCACGGTGGCGACCCCAGCATCGTCGAGCATTTGTTCCAGCCGCGCCGCCGGCAGTTCCGGATCAAGCGGTACATACGCACCCCCCGCCTTGAGGATGCCGCATAACGCAATGACCATCTCAAACGAGCGTTCCAGCAGCACGCCGACCATCTGCTCCGGAACCACACCGATGTCGCGCAAGTGATGCGCCAGTTGATTAGCCCGGGCATTCAAGTCAGCGTAACTGAGCCACTGGTCGCCGAACCGGACCGCCGGCGCTTCCGGGGTCGCCGCTGCCTGGCTTTCCAGCAGGCCCACCAGTGTTGCGTCCGCCGGATACGCAACGTCGGTGGCGTTCCAGTCGTTAATGATTTTACTGCGCTCGGCCGCGGTCAGTAGCGGCACCTCGCCAATGCGCTGCGCGGGATCGGCCAGCAGACCCTCCAGCAACAACCGATAGTGGCCGAGCATCTGCTGCGCGGTGGCTGCCGAGAACAAGTCGGTGCTGTATTCGAACCAGACCGCGAGGCCGTCCTCGCGGTCCTCCACAAGCACGCTCAGGTCCAGTTTTGCGGAGCGGGTTTCCACCACGACCGGTGCTGCCGTTAAACCCGCGAAATCGGGCAGCTCGGCCTCCCGGTTCTGCATGTTAAACAGCACCTGAAACACCGGCGCCATGGCGGGTTCCCGGTCCGGTGCAAGCATCTCGACGAGTTTTTCGAACGGCAGGGACTGGTGAC
>JAZBOT010000175.1:0-2105 GCA_036351295.1 Gammaproteobacteria bacterium
ATCAAGTCGCGGATGACGCCCGAACAGATCGCCAAACACCCCGCGCCCGAGGTCGATGCCGAGCAGGGTACGGAGTTTATTCTGATCGAACACTGGGAGTCGGTCGCCGCGCGGATGGACTTCACGATGAACCGCAGCAAGGAGCGTGACAAGGATCTGTTCCCCTACCTGTTGCCCCGGCATGCCTCGGAGTTTTTTGATGAAGTCAGTGCATAGCGGCGGCGGGCGGCGGGTGTTGCGCGTGACGCGGCGATGACGCAGCCACTCGCGACCGTGGCGAGTACGGACCAGGCGGCAAAGCTGGGCCCGATATGGCTGAACCCGGGCATCAGCCGGCTCAATGCGCTGACTTATTTTTACGCCGCCTTTTTCACGATCGGCATGGTGGCGTTCTTAAGCTTCATGCAGCCCTACCTGCTCACCGAGAACCTCGGCATCCCCGCCGCCGAGCAGGGGCGCGCCACCTCGCTGCTGGCGCTGCCGTATGAGCTGAGCTTCCTGCTGATGGTGGGGCCGCTGGGCGCGCTGGCCGACCGCATTGGCCGCCGTCCGATCTACACCATCGGCTTCCTCTGGGTGGGCGTGGTGCTGGCGCTGCTGCCGCTCGCGGAGAACCTGCTGCAGCTGGGCATCCTGCGGGCGTTTTACGGCGTCGGGTCGGCCTGCATTACCTCGATGATGGCCACGGTGCTGGCCGACTATCCGCAGGAGCGCGCCCGCGGCAAGATGCTGGCCGGTTCGGGTATCTGCAATGGTCTGGGCGCGGTCGCCATGGTGGGGCTGCTGTCGCAGCTGCCGCGCGTGTTCAGCGAAATGGGCTATGACGCCCTGATGTCCGGTCGGTTGACCTACTGGAGCGGTGCGGGCCTGGCGATCATGAGCGCCGTGATCGTTAGCCGCGGGCTCAAGGCCGGCAAGCCCGGCAAGGTGCAGGCGCGGATGCCGCTGCGCACCCTGGTAATGCAGGGCGTCAATGAGGCGCGCCGCAATCCGCGCATCGGCATCGCCTGCGTCGAGGCGTTTATTGCCCGCGGCGACCTGGTCGTGGTGTCCACGTTTCTGAGCCTGTGGGCCAAGCAGGCCGGGCTCGAAGCCGGGATGAGCCTGCAGGAGGCGGTGGCCAAGGCCGGTACGCTGGCGGTCACGGTGAGTACCGCGCAGCTGCTGTTTGCGCCGGTGGTCGGCTCCGTGCTCGACAAGGTAGACCGCCTCAGCGGCATGGCCTGTGCCATGGGCCTCGCGGGGGTGGCTTACTTGTGGGTCGGGTTTTCGCCCGATCCGCTCGTCGCGATGTTCATTCCGGCCGCCCTGCTGCTGGGCATGGGCGAGTCCGCGGCCATTCTTTCCGGTGCGGCACTGGTGGGGCAGGAGGCGCACGAAGACATTCGCGGCTCGGTGTTCGGCCTGTTCAATTTCTGTGGTTCAGTGGGCACGCTGATTATCGCGTTTGTGTGCGGCTTCCTGTTTGACGCGTGGATGCCGGGCGCGCCGTTTGTCTTTGTGGGCTGCATCAACCTGACGATTTTCGTGGCCGCGATTATGATCCGCCGGCGCACCGGCTACCGGGCGCCGACGTACCGCGCCCCGGCCGTACACTAGCCCGCCGCCCCGGTCGCGCCCGGTGTTCAGGCCGGCTGACGGCCGCTGCTCAGCCGGGCGCCCAGACGCTGCACCAGCCGTCTGCGCTGACGAGCCGCCCGGGGAAAGTCGGGCATTCGCGAACCAGTTCGCCGGCGGCACCGCGCACATTAATGCAGTTGGCGCATTTCTGCGCGGGCGTATGCGTACTGGCAAGCGGATGATCGGCAGGGACAGCGGCGCTGTCGGGGTAGTAGGCGACGGCGCGGGCAACCGGATCGGCGGCGCGCACCAGACGTTCATCGCCGCGGCCGGCAACGGTGGCGCAACCGCTGACCGCGACCGGCGTAAGTACAGCCGCGGCTTGCAGCAGCCCGCGGCGGGTGAATTTCATTTTATGGTTCATCACGGTGTTTCCTGATCCAGCAACTGCACAACCTGGCGGGCCAGCAGCTGGCCAACACGCGGGTCTTTGTTTGGCGGGCGCCACAGCTCCCAGGTGCCGCGATACTGTTCCTGCACCGGGC
>JAZBOT010000176.1:0-13485 GCA_036351295.1 Gammaproteobacteria bacterium
CCGGTCCGGGAAGCCATTAAGGTACCGAAAACCGCCGTAGCCCTCGCACACAGAGGCAAACCCCAGCTTGGAAGAATTAGGCCCGTCCTGTCCGTAGCCCGAGACGCGGGCATAAATCAGGCCCGGATTGTCGGCCCGCAGGACATCGGGCCCCAGCCCCCAGCGCTCCATGGCGCCCGGACGAAAGTTCTCGATCAGCACATCGCACTCGCGCGCGAGCCGCCGCACAATTCCTGAACCCTCAGGGGTACGTAGATTGGCGGTAATGCAGTGCTTGTTGCGCGCCATGCTGGCCCACCAGACTGAGGTGTCGCCGTCCATCATGCGCCATTTCCGCAGCGGGTCGCCGACGCCGGGTTGTTCGACTTTGATCACTTCCGCGCCGAAATAGCCCAGCATGGACCCGGTAAACGGCCCGGCAATGAGTTGGCCGAGTTCGAGCACACGGATGCCCTGCAAGGGTCCGGTGGGTTCTGTTGCGTCACTCATAACTGATGTAGCTCTTGCCCCGATTATCTGTGGTCGCGATTCTAGCGGATGCATCCCGCCGGCAACAGCGTTGTGGGCCGCAGCACAGCGCCATCGCGCTAAACCTCAGGCTGCGCGACGCCGGCTAGCGGGGTTGCGCCTGGCCGACGAAGTGGTAGGCGAGTAGCTTGGGGCCGTCAAAGTAACCCGATTCGAGCTGCAGAAGTTCAAACCCGGCGGCCGTGACCAGCTCGCCCACGGGCCGGTTAAGGCTGCAGCCGAGCACCCGGGCGGACAGCGGGGCGAGGCGATCCTGCCAGCGGCTGACATGCGCTTCGGGTGACCGTCCGTGCTCAATAAAAACCAGGCGACCACCGGGCTTCAGCACCCGGCGGACTTCCTGCAGACTCGTTTCAAGGTCCGGAATTGAGCACATGGTCCACGAACTCACCACCGTGTCGACGGCGTGGGTTTCGAGGGGGATCGATTCGGCAGAAGCGTTGAGCATATCGACAGGGAAGGGCGCAGCAGCCGCCACTTCGCCCGCTTTTTCACGCAGGTAGGCGGATGGCTCAAGCGCAAACAAATGACTCACTGCCGCCGAGTAATGCGGGAAGTTCAGTCCCGAACCGGCGCCTATTTCCAGTACCCGCCCGCTCGCGAGCGGGGCGGCACGGTAGCGATGATCATCCATAAATGCATTGCGCATGCCGCGATCAATAATGCGCGGCAGGACACGATCTGCCCACATAGCCATCAGTGCCTCCCGGAGCCCGCTGTGCCGGCCGTCAGCCAGGTGCTCAAAGCTGCGGTGATTTCAGCCGGTGAGTCTTCCTGGATAAAGTGAATGCCGGCCACCGTGACCTCGGTCTGATTGGGCCAGCTGCGACAGAATTCGCGCTGCTCGCCGACCAGAATAGCACCCGGCTCGGCGTTGATAAAAAGTTTCGGCACGGCCGCCACCGCCAGCCAGTCCGCATAGGCCTGCACGCGCGCGCATACCTCGGCAGGCTCGCCCTCGATGGGCAGCTGCCGGGGCCAGTCAAGCGTGGGCCAGCGGCTGTCGGGGTCATCCGCAAACGGCGCGCGGTAGTGCGCCATTTCGGCGGGATCGAGCGTGCGCTGGATCGAGCCCGGAAGTATCCGCTCGACGAAAATATTCCGGTCCCGAATCAGCGCATCGCCGGCCGGTGACCGTAATGCTTCGAACAGAGGGCGGCTCGCCGCGGGCCATTGCTGCCAGCTAAGCGGCATCACGATGGCTTCCATGTAGGCAATACCGGCGACTCGCTCAGGGTTGCGCCGTGCCCAGTCAAAGCCGAGCGCTGAACCCCAGTCGTGCACCACGAGCATGACGTTGGAATCGATACCGAGCGCGGCGAAGAATGCGTCGAGGTAGGCGCTGTGCAGCGCAAAACTGTACCGTCCGGGTCCGCTGCCGGGCAGCGGTTCGCTTGCGCCCATACCCACCAGATCAGGCGCCACACAGCGTCCCTGATGCCGGACACCGGGAATGATATTGCGCCATAGCGCAGACGACACCGGATTGCCGTGCAGAAACACGATGGGGTCACCCTGACCGGCTTCCACGTAGGCCATGCGCAGACCCTGCACCTCGACAAACTGTTGTTCCGGCAGCGTCATACCCGGCCCATGGCTTCAGGTTGGGGAGCGGCGGATCGCTTCCTGCACCAGTTCGAGAAAATCGTCCTCGTTGCGCACCTGACTCGCCTCCTGCGCCGAGATGGTGTAGCCGTAGCGATCGGCCAGCGACTGGTAGAGGGGGCGGCGATGCCGGACCAGCTCGGGGAAAATCCAGGTGGCAAAGGCCTGCGGGTCCATTTCATCCGCGCTGGCAAGCCCGTGCCGGCCCAGATAGTCAGCCAGCTTGGCGCGCAGGAACTGCTCGTTGTAGTACATCGGCTTGGGGTCCGACCGCGCGCGGTCGATGAGCGCCTGCTCCATGTCCTCATCCGCGCGGATATACAACACCACGGTGTTATCGGCCAGCACCTGCTCGGCTTCCGGACTGTTAATCTCGCACACACTGCCGCCGGTGTCGTTGATGAAATGCTGATAGCCGTATAGCTGCCGCGCTTTTTGAATAAAGTCGGCAACATCCACCATGGCCTGATTTTCGGCCTCGCGATGCAGGCGCTGCCGGTGCAGGAACTCGTCAAGCGGGAGCCCGCCCAGTTCCGCCGACCCCAGCTGTCCCAGAAACGAGGAAATGGGCGCGAGATTGTGCACCGTGATGTTATTCGCGATGTAAATCGAATCACTGCGGAGCAGGTCGCGGAGGAACCCCACCTGCATGGCCTGCCGCTTGATGTTGTCCATGATCGGCTCATCCAGGTAATGGGTGCCGATGCGGTAATCGCCTGAGTAGTGGAACCAGCTGGTTTGCGGCAGGCGGTTGGCCAGTGTGGTCTTGCCCACGCCCGACATCCCCAGCAGGGTGACGGCTTTATTTTCCCAGTCGCGGAATTCTGCGGCGCTCATGTGCATGGAGCGCATTGTTGCTGGCCTCCCGCTCGCTTGCAAGCGACTTTCGGCGCGCCCGGGGGGCTGGGCGAACACCTGCGCTTTTTAGGCAAACTTGAGCGCGGAAGCGAGTATCATACGGCGCCTGACGGGACCGCGTGGCCGCAGAGTCGGCCGCTTGTTATCACTGTGTAGCTGTAGATCGATTAGATGGATAAAAGGGCTGAGAATCACTGGGTCGTTCACAAATTTGGCGGCACCAGCGTCGCCAATGCCGACTGCTTTCGGCAGGTCACTGCGTTGCTGCAGGCCGCTCCCGAGCCACGTCAGGCCGTGGTCGTGTCGGCGATGGGTGGTATGACGAATGCTCTGCTGGCGCTGATCAGCTCCGCCGAGCAGGATAGGGCCGGGATTCAGCCTGCACTGGCCGCGCTCCGCGAACGCTATGCGGCGGCGGCAGCAGATTTGCTCCGTGATCCCGCGGCGCTGCTGGCGCAGTTTGAGACCGAACTCGGCGAGATCAACGATATCCTGAACGCAGTCGCCCTGGTTCGGGCAGCCGCACCGCGCAGTCGCGATGTGGTTGCGGGTTACGGGGAAATCTGGTCAACGCGGCTGCTGGCCGCTTACCTGACCGAGCGCCGTAACGACGACCAGCAGCAGCGGGCTGTCCACTGGGTCGATGCGCGGCAGATTCTGACGGTAGAGCATGGCGAGCTTGGGCCCCGGGTGCTGTGGGACGTTTCGCGCCGTCAGGTTGCCAGCCACTTTCCCACGGATGCCGCAGCAATTGTGGTCATCACGGGCTTCATCGCCACCGATGCCGAAGGGCTGCAAACCACCCTGGGCCGCAATGGCAGTGACTTCAGCGCCTCGATTATGGGCGCGTTGCTGCACGCGAGCAGCATAACGATCTGGACCGACGTCAGCGGCGTCATGAGTGCGGATCCCAACCGGGTACCGGAAGCAGCCGAGATTGCCGAGCTGACCTACAGCGAGGCGATGGAACTGGCTTACTTTGGCGCCAAGGTGATCCATCCGCAGACCATGTCGCCGGCCGTCGAACACGGCATCCCGATCTATATCAAAAACACGTTTCGTCCGGACGACCGCGGCTCAAAAATCAGCCAGACCGCAACAGGTGGCCCGGCGATCAAGGGGATTACGACCGTAGAAAATGTCGCGCTGGTGAACATTGAAGGCACGGGCATGATCGGTGTGCCGGGCACGGCCGACCGTTTGTTCGGCGCGCTGCGCAGCGCCGGAATCTCGGTGATCCTGATATCGCAGGCCAGTTCCGAGCACTCGATATGCTTCGCCGTGCCGGGCGATATGCGCGCCCGGGTGGCCGAGGTCGTGCGCCGCGCGTTCGTCAGCGAGCTCGAGCAAAACCAGATACAGAGTATCGACGTGCGGCCCAACTGCAGCATTCTGGCGGTGGTCGGCGACGGGATGGCCGGCACGCCCGGTATTGCCTCGCGGTTCTTCGGCACGCTGGGCAACGCCGGGATTAATATCCGCGCCATCGCGCAGGGCTCTTCCGAGCGCAACATCTCGGCGGTGATCGATTCGGAAGTGGCAACCCGCGCCCTGCGGGCCGCCCACGCCGGCTTTTACCTCTCGACCGAGACACTCTCCCTGGGGCTGATAGGGCCGGGCAACGTCGGCGGCACCTTGCTTCAGCAACTCGACGAGCAGCTGGACCAGCTGCGCCGTATGTTCAATGTCGATTTCCGCGTTCGCGGGATTGCCACCTCATCGCGGATGCTGCTGGCGGAGCGCAACATCGATCTCAAACACTGGCCGCAAGCGCTGGCCGAGCAGGGCGAAGCGCTCGACTGGGGCCGGTTTGAGGCGCACGTTAACGCAGAGCATCTGCCGCATGCCGTACTCGTCGACTGCACCGCGAGCGAGGCGGTGTCCGACCGCTATCGCGACTGGCTTGCGGCCGGCATCCATGTCGTCACCGCGAACAAGAAAGCCCAGAGCGGCCCCTTCGACTACTACGCGGGGCTGCGGAGCAGTCGTCGCGCCGCGGGCACGCACTTCCTGTACGAGGCGAGCGTGGGCGCCGGGCTACCGGTCATCCAAACCCTGCGTGATCTGACCGAAACCGGCGACACCGTGCAGGCGATTGAGGGGATTTTTTCCGGCACGCTCGCCTACCTGTTTAATGTCTTTGACGGCAGCAAGCCGTTCTCAGACATTGTGCGCGAGGCCCGGGACAGCGGTTACACCGAGCCCGATCCGCGGGACGATCTGTCGGGCATGGATGTTGCCCGCAAGCTGATTATTCTTGCGCGCGAACTCGGTCTTGAGATCGAGATCGACGACGTCGCCATCGAGAGCCTGGTCCCGGCCGCGTTGCAGAGCGGCAGCGTCGAGCAGTTTCTCGCCGCGCTGGAAGACTACGATGCCGGCATGCTCGAGCGACTGCAGGCGGCGCAGGCGCAGGGTCGCGTATTGCGCTACGTGGGCAGCCTCAGTAAGGCCGGTGCCGCGGCCGTGCGGCTCGAATCGTTGCCCGCCGAACACGCTTTCGCGCATATCAACCTCACGGATAACATTGTGCGCTTCGTAACCGCGCGCTACAGCGACAATCCGCTGGTCGTGCAAGGCCCGGGTGCCGGTCCTGCGGTCACCGCGGCGGGCGTCTTCGCCGATCTGCTGCGCCTCGCCCGCTACCTCGGGGCACCCGGATGAGCGCGATGCAGTTCATCAGCACCCGCGGCGGGCCTGCGGTCGGCCTGGAAACTGCGATTATGGCGGGTACAGCCCCCGACGGCGGGCTCTATGTGCCGGCTGAATTGCCGCGCCTCGATGCGGCGCAGTGCCCCGTCAATGCACCGCTCGCGGACGTCGCCAGGTTCGTTTTACGGCCGTTTTTCGCCGGCTCTTCGCTGGCCGCGGAATTCGATGATATCTGTGACACGGCGTTCAATTTCAGCGCACCGGTGCGGATCGTCGCGGAGGCGCCGGAGCGGTTGGCGGTGCTGGAGCTGTTTCACGGGCCGACCGCCGCTTTCAAAGACTTTGGCGCCCGCTTCCTGGCCACGACCATGGCACGGATTGTTGCGCAACGCGCCGGCCGGCAGCAGCCCGCTACCATTGTCGTGGCGACCTCGGGCGATACCGGCGGCGCGGTAGCCGCCGCGTTCCACCGGCAGCCCGGTATGCGCGTTGTAGTGCTGTTTCCGGAAGGGCGGGTGTCGCCGCGTCAGCAACACCAGCTGACCTGCTGGGGGGATAACGTAATCGCACTCGCGGTGCGCGGCGAGTTTGATGACTGCCAGCGGGTTGCCAAGGAGCTGTTCGCGGATACTGCAAACAGCGCCCGCCACAACTTGTGCTCCGCGAACAGTATCAACGTGGGCCGGCTGCTGCCGCAGAGTGTCTACTACGCCAAAACCAGCGCCGACGCGATGGCAGCGCGCGGCGAAGCCAGCCGGTTTATTGTTCCGACCGGCAATCTGGGCAATGCCTTCGCCTGCGCATGGGCCGCGAGCCTGGGCTTTCCCGTCGCCGACCTCGTGCTTGCAACCAATGCTAATCAGACCATTCCGGATTACCTCGCCGCCGGCGTCTGGCAGCCGCGCGCCAGTATCGCGACGCTCGCCTCAGCCATGGATGTAGGCAACCCGAGTAACATGGAGCGTTTACGCCATTTATGGGGCGATGCCGAGCAGCTGCAGGAACGGCTCCGCGCTTACTCCGTAACGGACGCGCAGATTCGCGCACAGATACAAGCGGAGTTTCGCACGCAGGGCCTCGCCTGGTGCCCGCACACCGCCACCGGCTTTCATGTGTATCGGCAGTGCCTGAGCGCCGCGGAGCGGCGTGCCGGTACATGGACCATCGCGGCGACGGCCCATGCCGCGAAATTTGACACCATCGTAGAGCCCTTAATCGGTGAAACCGTTCCGGTACCACCCGAACTTTCGCGGCTGCTCGACTGGCCGGCGCATTATGAGACCATAGAGCCGACAGCAGCCGAGGTACTGGCGCGGCTGTAGACCTTATGGCGACTCCTGCGAGACAGGCGCATGCCGACCGATAATCTGACACTAGGCTTGATGCTCGGGGGCGGACTCGTCGCGCTCAGTGTGCTGCTGTGGTTGCGGCGCCGGCAGCGCAACACGCCGGCAGCCCGATTGCGCCGCGCCTGTCGGGAGATGCTGACGCAGGTCTTCGTGCCCGACGGGGAGGGTGGCCAGATTCACATTGAGTACCTGCTGCTGTGTCCGCGCGGCATCGTCATCATTAACGTCAAGGATGTCAGCGGCAATGTCTTTGGCAGCGACGCCATGCGCGAATGGGCTGTGATCACCGGTTCCCGCAGACACGGCATCCGCAACCCGCAGGATGGCCTGTTTGATCGTCTCGCTGCCGTGCGCCGCCTGGTCCCGACACTGCCCGTGCACGGCTATATCGCGTTCACGGCAACCGCAAACTTCAGCAAGGGAGTGCCGACGCATGTCGTCCTGCTGGAGCAACTCATCGACGAGCTGACCCGCGAGGCGGCGACGACGAACACGGCCTACGACGCCTATTTGCCGGGCTGGGAGACACTGAAGCAGGCTGCCATCACGGCCTGAGCAGTCAGCCGTCCGGGCCTCTAGGCCAGGGCGAACAACCGCTCCGTATTGCGGGTCGCCGCAGCGGCCACGACCGCCGGATCGCGGTCCATATGCTTGGCCACTGCCTGCAGGACGTGCGGCAACACGCTCGGCTCGTTGCGGCGACCGGGAAGCTTTTCGGGCAGGTCGCGAGGCAACAAATACGGCGCGTCTGTCTCCAGCAGCAATCGCTCCAGTGGCAAGTGCGGCAGCGCTGCCCGCAGTGACTGCCCCCGGCGTTCGTCGCATACCCACCCGGTGATGCCGATATACAGCCCCATATCAAGGTAGTCGTGCAGCTCTTCCGGGCCACCGGTAAAGCAATGGGCCACGCCGCCGACAATATCGCGTAATCGCGGCCGCAGGATGGCGAGAAAGTCGGCGTGCGCGTCTCGCTGGTGCAGAAACACGGGTTTGCCGACGGCTGCCGCAATGTCGAGCTGCCCGGCAAAGGCTTCGCGCTGCGCAGCGGCCGGTGAGAAGTTGCGGAAGTAATCGAGTCCGCATTCGCCAACTGCCACCACAGCAGCGTGCCCGGCCAGTCGCTCCAGTTCCGCACGCGCTGTCGCGGTGTACTCGACCGCATGGTGCGGGTGAATGCCGGCCGTCGACCACAGCTGACCGGGAGCCTGCCGGGCCAGCTCAAGCGCCTGCTGACTGCCGTCGCGGCTGGCGCCGGTAACGATCAGCCGCCGCACGCCAACCCGTGTGGCGCGTTCCAGCACCGCCGCGAAATCCGGTTGGAAACTGTCGTGGGTGAGATTGGCACCGATATCGATGAGATCGAAAGTCGGGCTGTGTGATTCGACTGCAGACATGATTGTGCGTGACCGAAGCGGACTGAACGTGCGATGATTTTAGGGTCGCGAGGCGCCGACGCGTGAGCTTAATCAGGCGCGTCAGTTTACTCAACCGTATTCGGGTCTGTGCTATGCCCCAACAACTTAACCTGTTGCTGCCCGCTGAGGCCCAGACCGGCAGCGCAGAACCCGGCTGGCGCGTGCGTTTCAGTCGGCGGGCACGCCACCTCAAGATTCAGGTCTTTCCGCACGGCGGTGTCGAAATTGTTGTGCCGCCGCGTACTTCGGCGCGGGAAGTGGAAGCATTCGTCAGCTCTCATCAACAGTGGATTGCAGATACCCGCGCGCGTTTTGTCCGGCAGCGACCGGCTGAGCCGGCTTTGCCCGACTGTATTCCGCTGCGGTCGCTCGAGATGGCAGTCCCGGTCAGCTATCGCCTGAACGGCGCCGGCCAGGCCCGCGCCCGCGAGGAGTCCTCTGGGTTAGACATCGAGGCGCCGACGCTGACGCCTCCGGTTGTCTGGCCGCTGTTGCGCAACTGGCTCAAAGCCCGCGGGCGCGCCTACCTGCCCGCACGCGCCATGCAGCTCGGCGCCGAGCTGGGCCTGCAGCCCCGGGCGGTACACGTGCGCCTGCAGCGCACCCGCTGGGGCAGTTGCTCGGCCAGTGGCACGCTGAGCCTTAACGCTGCGCTGCTGTTGCGGCCGCCGGAACAGCTGCGCTATGTACTGGTGCACGAACTGTGTCACCTGCGGCACATGAATCACTCGCGCCGTTTCTGGTCGCTGGTGGAACGCCACGTGCCGAACTACCGGTCGCTGGACCAGCAGCTCGACAGCGCGTGGGAAGCCGCACCGAACTGGCTGATCGGCTAACCGACTAAGCGGCCAGCTGCCGCAATACGTAGTGCAGGATGCCGCCGTTATTGTAGTAGTCCCATTCCTTCGGGGTATCAATTCGCACCCGGGCACGGAACTCCGTAGCACTGCCATCGCCGCGCGTAGCCTTTACCTGGACCGATTTGGCCCCGTTCGCAAGGCCCGTGATATCGAAACTTTCCGACCCGTCAAGGCCGAGGCTGGCAGCCGATTCACCGTCATTGAACTGTAGCGGCAGCACGCCCATGCCAACGAGGTTGGAACGATGAATGCGCTCATAGGTTTCGGCAATCACCGCTTTCACGCCCAGCAGCAAGGTGCCCTTGGCGGCCCAGTCGCGCGAAGAGCCGGTGCCGTATTCTTTGCCGGCCAGCACCACGAGCGGGGTTCCAGCTGCCTGATACCGCATCGAGGCATCGTAGATCGACATCTGCTCACCATCCGGCTGCAGGCGGGTCCAGCCACCCTCGGTGCCCGGCGCCAGTTGATTGCGCAGACGAATATTGGCGAAAGTGCCGCGCATCATCACCTCGTGATTTCCACGGCGCGAACCGTAGGAATTGAAGTCACCGACGGCAACGCCCTGTTCCTGAAGGTAACGCCCGGCAGGGCTGTCAGGAGCAATCGAACCGGCCGGTGAAATATGATCGGTGGTCACCGAATCGCCGAGCAGGGCGAGCACCCGCGCGCCGAGAATATCGCCGCGTTCGCCGGGTGCTTTTTGCATGCCCTCAAAGTACGGCGGATTTTTGACATACGTCGAGGTATCGTCCCAGGCATAAATCTGGCCGGTCGGCGAATCGATCTGGTTCCAGTTGGAGTCGCCGGCAAATACTTCCGCATAGGTTGACTGGAACATGTCGCGATCGATGTTTTCCTCGATCAGCTGATGCACCTCTGCCTGCGTTGGCCAGATGTCTCGCAGGTAGACGTCATTGCCATCCGGATCCTGACCCAGCGGCTCGTTGACGATATCGCAGTCCATGGTGCCGGCCAGCGCGTAGGCAACCACCAGCGGCGGCGAAGCGAGGTAGTTCATCTTGACCAGCGCGTGAATGCGGCCTTCGAAATTGCGGTTGCCCGACAGCACACTCGTGGCGATCAGGTCATGCTCCTTAATAGCGGCTTCGATCTCGGGCCGCAGCGGACCGGAGTTGCCGATGCAGGTTGTGCAGCCGTAACCCACCACCTGAAAGCCGAGAGCCCCCAGGTCGTCAAGCAGACCGGGCTTGGTCAGGTAGTTGGTCACCACCCGGGAACCCGGTGCCAGGCTGGTTTTTACCCAGGGCTTGGTGCGCAGCCCGCGCTCGCGGGCTTTACGCGCCACCAGCCCGGCCGCCATCATCACGGCAGGATTGGAGGTGTTGGTGCAGCTGGTGATGGCGGCGATGGTAACCGCACCATCGCGCAGTTCAAAAGTCTCGCCACCGCTGGTCACGGTAACGGATTTCTCTTCGGCATTGTCGCGATCGTTGCGGTAGGCCTGTTTGGCCTCGGTAAGCGCGATCCGGTCCTGCGGCCGTTTGGGACCGGCCAGCGACGGCACGACGGTCCCCATGTCCAGCTCCAGCACGTCGGTGTACAGCGGCTCTGGCTGCCCGTCGACCCGCCACAGGCCCTGCGCTTTGGCATAGGCCTCAATCAAGGCCACCTGCTCGGCTTCCCGTCCCGACGTTTCCAGGTAACGGATCGTTTCACCGTCAATGGGGAAAATAGCGCAGGTGCTGCCGAACTCCGGTGACATATTGGCAATGGTCGCACGGTCTGCCAGCGGCAGGTTGGAGAGCCCGTCGCCATAAAACTCGACGAACTTGCCGACGACGCCGCGCTGGCGCAGCATCTCGGTCACGGTCAGCACCAGGTCGGTCGCCGTGGCACCCTCGGCCAGCTGACCCGACAGCTTGAAGCCCACCACCTGCGGGATCAGCATGGTGACCGGCTGGCCGAGCATGGCGGCCTCCGCTTCGATGCCGCCGACACCCCAGCCCAGCACGCCGAGACCATTCACCATCGTGGTGTGCGAATCGGTACCGACCACCGTGTCCGGGTAAGCCACCTGCTCACCCTGCTTTTCGGCCGCAAACACGACCCGCGCCAGGTACTCAATATTGACCTGATGCACGATGCCGGTGTTCGGCGGCACAACCCGGAAATTATCGAGCGCGCCCTGGCCCCAGCGCAGAAACGAATAGCGCTCGCGATTCCGCTGGAACTCGATTTTGGTGTTCAGATCGAGAGCGCCGGCAGAACCATAGTTGTCCACCTGCACCGAATGATCGATAACCAGCTCCGCCGGCGACAGCGGGTTGATCGACTCGGCGCTGCCGCCGAGCTTTACCACGGCGTCACGCATGGCCGCGAGGTCAACCACGGCGGGTACGCCGGTGAAATCCTGCAGAATCACCCGGGCCGGGGTAAACGAAATTTCCTGGCTCGGATCGGCCTGCGGATCCCAGTTTGCCAGCGCACTGATGTCAGCATCGCTGACATCGCCCGAGGCCGCGTGCCGCAGCAGGTTCTCCAGCAGAATCTTGAGGGAAAAGGGCAGCCGGGCCACGTGGCCTTCGGTCACCGCGTCGAGGCGGTAAATGGTGTAGCTCTTGCCGGCGACGGACAGGGTTGATCTGGCATCAAGCGGTTGCGCCATGGTGTTCTCCGAATTGGGAGGCACGCGGGACAAGTGATTGCGCATCAAGTCCGCGTGCCAGGGTAATCACGCGGCGAAATTATAGCGGAACCGGTTCGCTTACGCAGTGTTTAGCAACGGAGCGCGGTCCGCCGAAATGTCGGCCACTGGTGTTCCGGCTTTAATGATGCCGCCCCCGAGGCACTCATCACCGTTGTACAAGACCGCGTGCTGCCCCGGGGTAACGGCCCAGACCGGTTCCGCAAACGCAATATGCAGCGCACCCGCGGCATCGCACTCGACCGTGCAGGCCACGTCGGCCTGGCGGTAGCGAGTCCGCACGGTGCAGGCAAACTGAACCGCGGGCGGACGGCCTTGCAGCCAGGTCGCGGCTTCGGTCTCCAGCGCGGTGTACCACAGCGCCGGGTGGTCGCGGCCCTGCACGACTCGCAACACGTTGCGCAGCGGATCTTTAGCCGCGACATACCACGGCTCATCAGGGTAGCCATGGACGCCGCCGATGCCGAGCCCCTGGCGCTGGCCGAGGGTGTAATACATCAGCCCGACATGCCGGCCCACGACTTGCCCGTCCGGTGCCTCAATCACGCCTTCCGGGGCATCCAGGTACTGTCGCAGAAACTCGCGAAACGGACGTTCACCAATAAAACAGATGCCTGTGCTGTCTTTGCGCGCATGGTTGGGCAACCCCAAATCGTTGGCCGTGCGGCGCACCTCGGTTTTGGTCAGCGCCCCCAGCGGGAACAGCACCGACCGCAGCACCGCAGCGTCCACGGTGTGCAGGAAATAGCTTTGATCCTTGCCCGCATCCAGTCCTTTCAGCAGGCGTGCGCCGTCGGGCAGCGGCGCAACCCGCGCATAGTGGCCGGTTGCGAAGTAGTCGGCGCCCAACCGGCGCGCCAGCGCGAAGCAGTCACCAAACTTGATGTACCGATTGCAGGCGACGTCCGGGTTCGGCGTGCGCCCCGCCGCATATTCGGCCAGAAAGTCGGCAAACACCTTGTCGCGGTACTCAGCGGCAAAATTCGCGGTGTGCAGGGGGATGCCGAGATCGCTGCAGGCGCGGCGCGCTTCCTGCAGGTCTGCCGCCGCGCTGCAATAGTCGTCATCGGCATCCCAGTTGGTCATGTGCAGGCCTTCGACCCGGTAGCCCTGATCCAGCAGCAGCGCAGCCGCCACGGCCGAATCAACGCCGCCGGAAATACCGACAAGCACCTTGGGCTGGGTGGGCGACTTCATCTGGACATTGTACCGCGCCCGTCACAGGCGGGGCAGCGGGGCGGGCGCGGACGCGCGTCAGGCTTCTGCGGCGTGCTGGCGGTGGCGGAACACCGAGTCTTGCCAGGGCTGCGCAAATGCGTCCAGATGCTTGCGGGCAATGAGGGGCTCAACAGTGCCCATCACGCCATCAAAACCACGGCCGTCGCTGCGGTATAAAACCGCTTTCTCGTCCGCAATAATAAACGCATCGGTTATTTTGCCGCGGTAGTCCTCGCGCAAGTTGCGAATCTCGATGTAGGAGCTGAGCCGCCGCGCCAGGCCGACAAACCGGTTGCCGGTGCGCACCGTACGCGCAGGGTCGGTGACCAGTACAC
>JAZBOT010000177.1:0-4468 GCA_036351295.1 Gammaproteobacteria bacterium
ATCGAACTCGGCCACTGCCGGCGGGATGATCCCCGGGAAGATGACACCCAGCCCGCCGTAAAAACTTTCGTTGCGCGCCTCCCAGTCAAAGCCCTTGATAATTGCGCAACGCAGGGCGTGATTGCGTTTATTGCGCAGCGGATCCGGGTGATAGCCCAGCTCGGGGAAGCTCATATTAAAGACGTTGAATACCAGCCCGGCTTCGAGCGCACTCTGCATATGGTAGGCGCGCGCAAATTCAGGTTTGAGCTGCACAGGCTCGGTGGACTCGAGCACACGGTAAAGCTGTTCGTTAGGCAGCCCGGTAAACTGCAGCTCATCAGTTTTGGTAAACGAACTCCAGCGCGCCGAGCTTTCACGCACGAAACTGATTTCCAGCCGGTCGAGGAACGGCGGCGCCCGACCGTCGAGACGCTCGAGACCGTAGCCCCCCTGGCTCGCAGGGTCGTAGCCCTCCGCCTGAAGATCGAGCGGTTCGCGGCGGTAATTGGGGTTCGGAATCAATACGGCGCGCGCGCTGTCGAAAGACGCCAGCCGAAACGGCCCCGAACCCACCGGATTGATGGAAAACTCGCGGCCGTAAAACTCAACCGCTTCCCGCGGCACAATGGCCGCAGAGGCCATGGCCAGCGTGTAGATCAGCTGCGGGTACGGGCGCTTGAGCTGTATCTGCAGAACATGGGTGTCCAGAGCGCGCAGACCGGCCACCGGAACCGCATAGTCGGCCCCCGCCTGCTTCCATTCATCGAGACCGACAATGCGATCCTGCCACAGCCAGGTTCCCGCCGGTTTGTTGGCCGGATCGAACTGCCGCTGCAGCGAATAGACAACGTCGGCGGCGACGATCTCGCGGCCTTTACCACCCGGGAAGGCCGCATCGTCCGCGAAGCGCTGACCGGTGCGCAACGAAATGGTGTAGGTCAGCCCGTCCTCCGAGACCACGGGCAAAGCGCTGGCCAGCGCGGGTTTCAGGACATACGGCCGCTGCAGAAACTTGTACTCGTACAAGGTATCGAACAGGTTGAGGATCAGCTGACTCTGATAGACGGTGGAAGCGCGCACCGGGTCGAGGCTGCCCGGCGTATCGGCGAGTGAATACCGAAACACCTTCGCAGGGCCGCCGCCGGCCGGAAGACGGGGAGCGGGGTCGGTGCAGCCGGCCGCCAGCATGCACGCCACCAATAGCGGCAGCAGGCGGACCGGATTCCGCCGGGGTGCAGCACTCATGTCAGCCCACCTCACGCCGCGCTACAGCTCCCGGCTGTTGAGATAAGCCGTCTCGGAAATCCGCGTCCATGCGGCGGCGCGCTGGCGGTAAGCCTGAAACGACTCAAAGATACGCCGGGTGCGCGGATCGCGCTCGCTCATCTCGAGCATGATCGCCTCCGTGTACCCGCGCAGCTCGCGCAATACGTCGTCAGGGAATCGACGCATTTCGACATTCGGGTTGTTCTGCAGTTCGGCGAGGGACTCCGCGTTGCGTGCGGTGAATTCCGCGGTCATCTGCTCGTTGAGTGCGGCACTGGCCAGCTGCACGATCATCTGCAGGTCCGGCGGGAGGGTGTCGAATGCCTGCTTGTTAACCAGGGTCTCCAGTGTCGGGCCGGGCTCGTGCCAGCCCGGGTAGTAGTAGTAGCGGGCCGCCGCGGGCAGGCCCAGTATCATGTCATTGTAGGGTCCGACCCACTCGCAGGCGTCGATCACGCCGGTCTGCAATGCCGTAAAAATCTCGGCTCCGGGCAGGGTCACCGGGGTGCCGCCGGCCCGGGCCAGCGCCTCGCCGCCGAGGCCGGGAATGCGCATCTTCAGGCCCTGCAGGTCAGCGATGCTGTTAATCTCGCGGTTAAACCATCCGCCCATCTGGACACCCGTATTGCCCGCGGGGAAGGGCACCAGGTCGAAGTCAGCATACAGCTCCCGGTACAGCTCCAGGCCGCCCCCGTAATAGAGCCAGCCGTTCATCTCCATAAAAGTCAGGCCGAACGGTATGGTGGTAAAGAATTGTGCAGCTTCTGCCTTGCCTTTCCAGTAGTAGGCCGCACCGTGTCCCATCTCGACCGTGCCGCGACTCACGGCATCGAAGACTTCGAGGGGAGGCACCAGCTCGTTGCCGGCGTAAACTTTAATGCTGAGACGCCCGCCCGATGCGGCGGCTATTTGCTCCACCATGCGCATCACGCCCGTCTGCATGCCGGGGAAGCCGGGTGGCCACGTTGTGACCATTTTCCAGTTAAACCGCTGGCCCGTCGTGGCTGCTGACCCTGGCTCAGGGTCAGACGCGCAGGCACCGAGTGCCAGGGCACCGGTGGCGGTGAGTACATCCCTTCTTTTCATCGTGCCGCCTCCGTGCAAGGGCTCGCGTGCGTGCAGCCGTTCATAGTAGTCGCAGCCAGCGAACTTGCCAATTTCAGGCGCTGCGGGTCACTGTGCTTGTTCCGCCCGCCGCACTGGGCGAGACTCGCAGCATGATAGGACTGCTCCAGCGCGTCACCCATGCCAGCGTTACCGTGGCGGGCCAGGAAATCGCCGCCATTCAGGCCGGCCTGCTGGTGCTGGTGGGGGTGGAGCGCGGCGATCGCGAGCGGCAGGCCGCGCGGCTGGCAGAACGGTTGCTGAACTACCGGGTGTTCAGTGACGCTGACGGCAAAATGAACCGCTCGCTGCTGGACATCCGGGGCGAGCTGCTGCTGGTGCCGCAGTTTACGCTGGCCGCCGACACGACCCGCGGCAATCGCCCGGGCTTTAGTCAAGCGGCAGACCCGGAGCTCGGCCGCCGGCTGTTTGCCGAACTGGTCGAGGCGGCGCGGCAGCGGGGCCAGCCGACGCTAACCGGGCGCTTTGGCGCCGATATGCAGTTATCGCTCTGCAATGACGGTCCCGTAACCTTCGCCCTGCGGGTGCCGCCCGACCCCTAGCACGCCGCCTGCGGCGCAGCTGCTGACGAGGCAAACACCAACTGTGTCGCATTATCGGCGTGGGCACACGCGGACCCGGGTAAATATGCTTTAGAATAGATGTCATCTGACAGTTTATGGGCGCGGCGCGCGCCTTAGGAGAAATCATCATGGGATTAGGCGGTATCAGCCTGTGGCAGCTACTGATCGTCCTCGCTATTGTGGTGCTTATTTTTGGCACCAAGAAACTGGCCGGTATGGGCAGTGATCTCGGTGGCGCCGTGAAAGGCTTCCGCAAAGCCATGGGCGATGCGGACGAGGAAGAAGAAAAGGCGCGCCTTAACAGGCAGGACGCGGAGTTCGCCGAAGCGGACAGCGAAGACAAGGCCGAGAGCAAGCAGAACGGCTAGCCCATGTTCGACGTCGGCTTTTGGGAACTGGTCATCCTGTTTGGCCTTGGCCTGATTGTGCTGGGCCCGGAGCGCTTGCCGCGGGTGGCCAATCAGCTCGGCCGCTGGGTCGGTCAGGCGCGCAACATGGCCCGCCATCTGACCACCCAGATACGCGACGAGATCGAACCCTTCGAGTCGGGCATCCGGTCGACCGAAGAAACCCTGCGCAAGGATTTCTCGGCGCTGCGGCCGGAACCCGGCCAGACAGCCCGACAGGAACCCGAGCCCGAGACGCCTGCGGCCGGCGAACCGGCGGATAAAGACACATGACACCTCCGCAGCCGGACCGGGACACCCAGCACAACCCAAACCCGAACCACGGTGCCGACGATGACGACGTCGAAGTGCTCGAAGAGACCAGCCTGGTCTCGCATCTGATTGAGTTGCGGGATCGCATGATCCGCATTGTGCTGGCCGTGGTTATCGTCTTTGCGTGTTTGTTTCCCTTTTCCGAGAACATTTTTACGCTGGTCGCACAGCCGCTGATCGACGAATTGCCCGAAGGCGCGACCATGATTGCGACCCAGGTAGCGTCACCGTTTTTGACCCCGTTCAAAACCACACTCTGGGTGGCGGTGTTCCTCGCGATGCCGGTGGTGATTTACCAGGTCTGGGCATTCGTGGCGCCGGGGCTGTATCGCAAGGAAAAGCGCTTCGCCGTGCCGCTGGTCATCTCCAGCATCATTCTGTTTTATTGCGGGGTCGCGTTTGCCTACGCGGTGGTATTCCCGCTGATGTTTGCGTTTTTTAACGCGGTCGCGCCCGAGGGCGTGACGGTCATGACCGATATCAATAACTATCTCGACTTCGTGCTGGTGATCTTCTTCGCTTTCGGCGTCGCTTTTGAAGTGCCGATTGCGACCGTGATGCTCGTATGGTCCGGTTTGACGACGCCGGAAACGCTGGCGAGTAATCGCGCCTACGTGTTTCTCGGCGCCTTTGTCGCGGGCATGCTCCTGACGCCCCCCGACGTCATCTCGCAAACGCTGCTGGCGGTGCCGATTTACCTGCTGTACGAGGCGGGGATTGTCATGGCGCGCATCATGGTGCCGGACGCGAAGGCGGCACCGGCGACCGGCGATTAGCCGGCCCGGGTCAGCAGTAATGAACCCACAGCCACCA
>JAZBOT010000178.1:0-18045 GCA_036351295.1 Gammaproteobacteria bacterium
GACTTCCGGGCGCCCCAGTGAGTTGGGAACCGTGCCGCAGTCACGTATCCACATCCCGTGTGCGAAACCGGTGCCCATCGCCTTAACAATGGCCTCTTTCGCGGCAAACCTCATCGTCAGAAACCTGACCGGATTCCGGCTACGTTGAAACAGCGCGTACTCCTCAGGCAACAGGAGTCGCTCTGCGAAGCGAGCGCCGAAGCGGTCGTACACCCGAGCCACTCTATCAGCGCGGAGAATATCTGTGCCGATGCCAAAAATCATCCGCTGCGCGCCGCGAGCATCCGCCGTTTCATTTCACCCACCGCCTCTGCCAGGCCATCGTAAATCGCCTGCGCGACGATAGCGTGGCCAATGTTGAGCTCAACAATTTGTTCGACTCCGGCTACTGCGGCAACGTTGCCATAGTGCAGGCCATGCCCGGCGTGCACGGTCAGGTTAAGCGCATGCGCCGTTGCGGCCGCCTGCCGCAACCGCTGCAACTCCTGCTGGCGGAGCCTGTCATCGGTGGCCTCGGCATAGGTGCCCGTGTGCAATTCGACCACCTGGGCACCGAGAGCGGCGGCCCGCTCGATTTGAGCATCGTCAGGATCAATAAACAGCGCCACCCGAATACCGGCCGCGCGCAGTCGGGCAACGGCTGCCTCCAGCTGAGCTGCATTCCCGGACACATCCAGACCGCCCTCGGTCGTCAGTTCGTCCCGCTTTTCCGGCACCAGGCAACAGTCAGCGGGGCGGAGGTCCACCGCAATCGCGAGCATTTCCTCTGTAGCGGCCATCTCCAGGTTCAGCCGGGTGGTGAGATCACGCATCATCCGCACAACGTCGCTGTCCTGAATGTGCCGCCGGTCTTCGCGCAAATGGACAGTGATGCTGTCAGCACCGGCGGCCTCAGCCTGCAAAGCCGCGATGACCGGATCAGGATACGCGGTACCCCGAGCCTGCCGGAGCGTAGCGACATGGTCCACGTTTACACCGAGTAGCATGTGATCGCCCTCCCAGGCGGGCAGCACGGACGCCAGCTGTTAAGCGCGATACCTGCAGCCACGATTCCATCGTTAGGCGCAGCTGAATTAAGTCGACGCTAAACCCCGAATTCTCGCAGCTTGCGGCAGCACAGGCAATCACGCGGGAACCTGGCGGCGCATCGCCGCCGCAATTCGCCGCGTCTCCAAGCCACGCTCGCCGAGATAGTGATTCAGCACCAATCTAAGCAAACGACGTGCCGCGGCCAGCGTTTGCGGCGCCGCGAAATCCTGCCGAGCTATGGCACGTAACTCGCGCCCCCAAAACAGACGCCGCTCCCGCGTGCTGCCGGCGGATTGGGCCAGCACGGCGCCAACTTCGACGCGGTATTCGTACTGCGCCTCATCACGCAGCGGCTCATGCGTCAGCGCATCACTCAGCAGGTTCAGGCCGTATCCGAGCTCGCGCAGTAAACCGATCTCGAAGCGCCGCAACTCAGGTTCAAGGGGCGCAGTTTCGCTGAAGCTTCCCATGGTCTGCGCATACAAGAGAAACAGCTCCGGATGCGGATCGTTACGCTGCAGTAGCTTCATCAGCAATTCGTTCATATAGAAGCCGGCGAGCACACGCTCGCCCGAAAGCACCGCTGCCGGGCCCGCAAATTCAGCGGATTGCAGCGCCGGCAGCTCACCACGCCCGGCCCAGCCTATACGCAGAGGCTGGAAGGCATTCAACAAACCGCGAACGGCTGACTTCGGCCGGCGCGATCCGCGCGCCAGCAGCCCGAGCCGGCCGTAGCGATGGGTAAACACTTCGATAATCTGGCTGGTTTCTTTATACGATCGCGCGTGCAGCACATAAGCTGCCTCACCGTCAACGCGCTGGGGAATCATTACAGCTGACCGTCATAGCCCAGGTCGCGCAGCGCATCGGCATTATCAGACCAGTTCTTGCGGACCTTGACATGCGACTCAAGGTGGACGCGACAGCCGAGCAGTTCCTGCAGTTCGAGACGAGCTGCCTGACCAACCTGCTTGAGTACCTGCCCACCGCGACCGACGACGATACCTTTGTGGGACTCTCGCTCGACCCAGACAGTCGCGGCTGCTGACAAGCGGCCGCGCTCGTCATACTCGATCTCGGTGATTTCAACGCCGACGCCGTACGGAACTTCCTGCCGCAGCGCCTGCATCAGTTTCTCCCGCAGCACTTCCGCCACCCGAAAGCGTGTGTCTCGCGTAGTGACTGTGTCAGTACCATAGAGCGCCTCCTGCTCGGGCAGGCGCTGCAGGAGCTCAGCAAGCAGCGGCTCCAGGCTTGCGGCGCTGCGCGCACTGACCGGCACTATTGCAGCAAAATCATGCCGCTGGCTCGCTTCGGCGAGCACCGGCAGTAAGCGTTCCTTGGGCTTAACCCGATCAATTTTGTTCAGCACCAGCACACACGGCGCTCCGGAACGGCAGGCCGTCGCGAGAGCCGCATCATCGGCGGCAGTCCAGGTACCGGCCTCGACCATCAGCAGCACGATATCAGCCGCAGCCAGCGCTCCGACTGCGGCCTTGTTCATCGCCTTGTTGATCAACCGGCCACTGCCACCGTCCAGCCCCGGGGTATCAATGAAAACGATTTGCCCCTCCGGTTTGGATAGCACACCCACTATCGCATGGCGTGTCGTGTGCGGGCGCGATGTCACAATGCTGATCTTTTCCCCAACCAGCGTATTGAGCAGCGTGGATTTACCGACATTGGGTCGGCCGACAATGGCCACATAGCCGCTACGGTGCACCGGGCACCTCGCCGTCGAGCGCCTGCAGCGCAGCGGCAGCCGCCGCCTGCTCAGCCCGCCGTCTGCTGACCCCTTTGCCACGCGTCAGAAGATTGCGCTCCGCGATACGGCACTCGACCACAAACCGGCGGTTGTGGTCCGGACCTGTCTCGCTGGCGACTGCATACTCAGGAATTCCAACCGCTTCGGCCTGTAGTTTTTCCTGCAGCAGCGTTTTCGGATCCTTGAGCGAGTCAGGAGCAGGTAACTCAAGCAGCTTCGTGGCATAGATACGCTGAACCAACGCCTGCGCCGCGGCGAAGCCGCCGTCAAGAAACACCGCGCCGATAACCGCCTCGAGGGCATCGGCCAGGATTGATGCCCGCCGATGTCCGCCGCTCTGCATCTCACCGCTGCCCAATCGCAGCTGTTCACCCAGCGCCATGGCGGACGCGAGCTCGGCCAGCGTTTCCCGGCGCACCAGTAGTGCCCGCATTCTGCTCAGCGTGCCTTCGTCAGCGCCGCCCTCCTGCCGGAAAAGGGCATCCGCAACTGCGCAGCCAAGCACCGCATCACCCAAAAACTCCAGACGCTCATTATTTTTGGCGGCAGAACTTTTGTGCGTCAGGGCCAGCTCAAGCAGCTCAGGGCTGTTAAAGCGGTAGTCCAGGTGCCGCAGGGCCCACCTGGCCGATTGGATCACCGGAGGATCTCTACCGAATGATCAAATTTTGCGACCAAATAGACATTGGCAATAAAAGTCTTCTCACGCTGATAGTCGATGGATACCGTGTACCCATCCTTGGAGCGCTCGATCACAATGTCTTTCTTGACGTCGACTTCGCGCAAATCTTCGATATTGACCGAGTTACCCAGGGCTTTTCGAATATCCGTGACAGTCGCTTTCTGACCATCCAGCTTGTCCTTGGCCTGATTAAGCACCTGCTGTATTTTCATATTCTCCAGATAGACCGGCACCAGCTGGATAACGGCAAAACCCGCCAGGCCAAGAAAAGCCAGCAGGATCAGTAATCCAATAGTTGTTATGCCCCGTTGCTCTCTGCGCATCGCTTGAACTCCTGTTCACGGTAACTAACGCACTGCTGCCCCGATTCTCGCCCATCTTGGCGCCGCAGGGAAATCCCAACTCATCCAGACCCGAACCGCTTTGCCCACGATATTGCGCTCGGGCACATAGCCAACGGCCGGATAACGGCTGTCCTGACTGTTGTCACGGTTATCGCCCATCATGAAGTAGTGACCATCCGGCACAACAAAACGCCCCTCCCTGCTCGGCCTTTGCGGCTGCAGCAGGATATTGTGCTCGACACCGCCCAGCTGCTCTGCCGCCAACTCGGGCTCGCCAATGGGTCTGCGCTCGCCCTGAAAAGGCCGCTCCAGGCCGCACTCTTCCCCATTAATAGTCAGCCGGTAATCGCGATACACAACCTCATCGCCGGGCAGACCCACCAGGCGCTTGATGTAAGTCACGGACGGGTCGGTTGGCAACCGAAATACCACCACATCACCCCGCTCCGGCGCTCCCAACTCGAGTACTTTGGTATGCACCACCGGCAACCGCAGGCCGTAGGCAAATTTATTCACAAAAATAAAGTCACCGATCAGCAACGTCGGCAGCATAGAGCCAGATGGAATGCGGAACGGCTCGAATAAAAACGAGCGAATAACCAGCACCAGCAGGAGTACCGGGAAAAATGAACGCGCGTACTCTACCGCAATATTGTCGGAAGGCGTTGCACCCTCAGCCTGAGCAATGCGGCGCAGCAGAATCTCGCCGCCCCAGATCAGCCCGCTAACCGCGGTCAGTACCACCAAAATAAGGGAGAAATCCATCAGCTAAACCTCACCACGGCAACCATCATTTCTGTCCGTTGCCCCCGCCCACCTTGAGTACCGCCAGAAACGCCTCCTGCGGTATCTCGACAGAACCAAACTGCTTCATCCGCTTCTTACCCGCCTTTTGCTTTTCGAGCAATTTCCGCTTACGCGAGATATCGCCGCCGTAACATTTGGCTGTGACGTTTTTTCGCAATGCTTTTACCGACGAACGTGCAATGATGTGGTTGCCGATTGCTGCCTGAATCGCGACCTCAAACATTTGGCGGGGGATCAACTCACGCAGCTTGTCGACCAGTTCGCGACCACGGTTATAGGCCGAGTCGCGATGAACGATCATTGATAATGAGTCGACCGTTTCCTTGTTTATCATTACGTCGAGCCGCACCAGATCGCCCGCCTTGAAATCAGTCATCTGATAATCAAGGGACGCAAAACCACGCGTAGCCGATTTCAGGCGATCAAAGAAATCCAGCACGATCTCGGCCAACGGCATTTCGTAATCCAGCTGAACATGGTAACCCAGGTACTGCGACTTAACCTGCACACCGCGGCGCTCTATGCACAATTGCATTATCTTGCCGACGTATTCCGCAGGGGTGAGAATAGAGGCCAGCACATAAGGCTCACGAATCTCTGCAATCTTATTGCTGGCCGGCAAACCGGCCGGATTCTCAAGCCTGCGAAGCTCACCGTCCGTCTGCAGCACTTCATAGACCACCGTCGGCGCTGTGCTGATTAACTCGAGGTTGTACTCGCGCTCCAGGCGTTCCTGAACGATCTCCATGTGCAGTGTTCCGAGGAACCCGCAGCGAAAACCGAAGCCCAGCGCCTGCGACGACTCTGGCTCAAAGTGCAGCGCCGCATCGTTGAGATGGAGCTTGTTCAGAGCGTCGCGGAAATCCTCGAAATCTTCCGAACTGACCGGGAATAAGCCCGCAAACACACGCGGCTGAACCTGCTGAAACCCCGGCAGCCGTTTCTCGCATGGGCGATCGCTATGAGTCAGGGTGTCGCCAACCGGGGCACCGTGAATCTCTTTGATGCCGGCGATGATGTAACCCACCTCTCCGGCCTTTAGGCCGTCAAGCGGCTTCTTCTTTGGCGTGAAGACGCCGACCTCGGTGACCAGATGGTCGCCACGGGTCGACAGCACCCGGATTCGATCACCCTTGCGCAGCGTACCCTCGACAATCCGAACCAGCGAAACCACTCCGACGTAGTTGTCAAACCACGAGTCCACAATGAGGGCGCGCAACGGTGCGGCAGCATCGGTAGCGGGCGGCGGAATCCGCGCAACCAGAGCCTGCAGTAGCGCATCCACGCCCAGACCGGTTTTGGCACTGACGAGAACCGCATCCTGCGCATCAATACCAATAACATCCTCGATCTGTTGCTTTACACGTTCCGGCTCTGCGGATGCCAGGTCAACCTTGTTGATGACGGGCAAAACTTCCAGCCCCTGGTCTATCGCTGTGTAGCAGTTTGCAACACTCTGGGCTTCTACACCTTGCGCTGCATCAACGACCAGTAGCGCGCCTTCGCACGCCGCAAGCGAGCGTGATACCTCGTATGAGAAGTCGACATGCCCAGGCGTATCGATAAAGTTCAGGTGAAAAACCTCACCATTAGGGTGCCGATAGTCCAGCGTAACGCTCTGCGCTTTTATCGTTATGCCGCGTTCCCGCTCGATATCCATCGAGTCGAGCACCTGGGCTGACATTTCGCGATCCGCGAGACCGCCGCAATGCTGAATAAACCGGTCGGCCAGAGTCGACTTGCCGTGATCGATGTGCGCGATTATGGAAAAGTTTCGAATGTTAGACATATTACCTAGGTGCCACTGTCAAGCGCAGACTGCAACGCAGCGCGATCGAGCCGGTGGCGACACAACTCTGCTCCATCGATGAAGACGACGGGAATATCCCAGCCATATGCGTCAGCCCAGCTGGGTTCGGTATCGACATCCCGGACGCGCAAAGCTGCGCGCCCGCGCAGGAGCGGCTCAATCTCGTCAATTAATTGCTCACACAAATGACAGCCGCGACGGCTGTATACGATGACTTCGCGCACTCAAGAAACCTGCTAACAGAAATACCGGACCCGCTACCGAGGAAATTCGCGCGGTCAGGTCACGTCCGCGAACGCTAACCACCCGCGCTGACGGCCAGCTGCGAACCGCAACAGGAATCATACAGCCTGAGCAGCAAACTACCTACCAGTAAGCCCCCCAGACCGCCGCCAATCGCGTAAAACTCGCCGCCCGGCGCATCGAGCAGACTGCCGCAGAGGGCTCCCGCCGTCAGCAGAAACGCGGGCATACCGTAGCCAATAGCCGCGCCCAGCAGCAGCTGCCGGGCCGGTACGCCAATAACCACATCCAGCTCGGCGGCTGCTCGGAGTTTTGCGGGTAAGACAGCCCGCAGGCTCCCGGGATCGGCGGACTGCAGATTGGCTCGCGCACAGCCACTACAGCTGCTGCAAGCGGCTGGCTCACGCTCCGCAAACACCACATGGCCGGGTGTCAGGCGTGCGCGGCGAGACAGGAATTGAGCCGTGCCTGTTATCCGGTCAGCGGCGCGCTGCATCGCCATCCACCTAAAACACCTGGTATTGAAACGGCAGGTTGCCACCTGTACCGCCTAAAATCAGGACAGCCAGTAATGCTGCCCAAAGCACAAAAAACGCAATAATCCAGCGCTTGTAGCGGACCCAGAATCCTGGTTTCGACTCGTTCATAGTGTGCCCTGACCATCGGCTATAAAGTCAAACGCGTAATCGGCGATCATTTGATGCGCCAGCTCATTGGGATGTGCATCATCAGGAGCCACCCACAGGCTCTGCGCATCCTCATAACCCGCAAATGCAGGAGTCAAATCCAGCGCGGCAATGCCATTATCGGCCAGAAACCGGCTGACCTTGGCATATTCCCCGGCGAACGGATAGTTGACCAGGTCGTGCAGCTCGGGAAGCAGCACAACCTGCAGCTCGATACCCTCGCGGCGGCACAAGTCGCGTAGTTCTATAAAGGCTTGTTGCAGCGCTATAAACCCCGGCTGATCATCCCGGTACAGATCCGCATAAAAAGACTGAAATGTTGCGGTTGAGTCCGACCGCGACAGTAACCCTCGGACGCGGGACCATAGAAAGGTTACCGAGCGTAACCGCGCCAGTGGGGTCCACTTTGACCTTACCGGCGTAACCTCAGCGTCATTAATGAAATAAAACACGACCACTTTATCAGGCCGGTACTTCAGACCTTTCTTCCTGAATAGACTGACCTGCTGCTCGGTGTTGTAATTGCCGTGACCGAAATTGATCAGTTCCACCGGACGCTGCTGGTTCCAGCGCTGCTCGATCAACGCCTCAAAACTGTCTTCTTTAGCGACACCCCACCCGAACGTCAGAGAGTCGCCCAGCACGGCAACCCTGTAGGCCCCGGTGCGACCGACCGGGTACTCCGCATCGCGCAGCCCATCGCTGTTGATCGTGACATCGACACCCATAAGATGGGCACTCGAATCCGGCACATGCTCATGCCCGATACGCGGGTCAATGGACTTTTCCTTTATCTCAGTCGCGTAGCGCGACATTTCAACATCGTAGTAAATAAACAACCGCGTATAAATCTGCAGCGTGACTTCCAGCATGACAAAAAATAGCAGCAGCGATATAGCAAAGGCTGCAAGGGGCTGCATCAGTGTACGAAGGGTCATGGCATTTCCGGCAGAAGACTATTAGCGTTCATGGCCTGCCATACCCGTTCTGCAATAATTGCATGCGTTGCGGCGTCGGGATGCTGGGCAGCGACCTTGCCTGCCTCAAGTCCGCCACGCTGAGCGATCGAAGTATAGGCAGGCACATAAACCATATCGAGTTCGCGAGTCAGGCTTTCCAGCTCGCGCCGTAAGTCGGGAGGCGGACGGCCAAATAACCACGACACCGTAACCCGCGCCTGCACCGCCGTTGCCAGGGCGTGAATTTCCCGCAGTGCGCGAACCACCTGCGCAGTAAGCAGAGTCATGTCCATGTCAACCGTCGGCCGCTGTGGCACCAGGGGCGAATAAAAACCGGTGCCCAGATTGGCATCGAGCGCTCGCAGCGCAAACGACTGAAAAAACGGTGATCTTTGCTCTGGCAGCGGCAGGTTCGCCGGTGGCGACTCCCACAGCAGATAGGCTGTGAAAGTGGTCAAATCGACATGAATGACATCCGGTTTCAGGGGCAAGACGCGGTGGCGAACGGTGGCAACCATCTCCCGCAGGCCATAGTACTCGACACCGAAGTTGATGAACTCGAAGTCGTGATCGGAATTGCTTTCATTTAACCGGCGCTCGAGCTGCGCATGCCATGAACTGTTTTGCGCGACCCCTGTCGCCATCGTCCAGGAGCTGCCTACTACCGCGACGCGCAACGAATTATCGGGTTTGATCTCGGGGTAAGCCTCATCGGCCAGGCCCATGGAATTGGTGGTCAGCCGATTTCCCTGAAACCAACCGTCAATATCGGGTTTTAGTTGGTAATAAATATCAGGATACTCCGACAGCTCAATAAAATCGGTGTATAGCAGCAGATTGTAGCTGTTGAAGCGCGCCGGATTAAAAGCGACGGGACCAAGCGAGTAAAACCGGTAGGTTTGCTCCACAGCAAGCAAACACAGCACGAAAAAAACGGCTGCTTTACCAAACGTTTTTATCACGAATCCCGCTTTCTGGTGGTTTTTGTTGCACGGAATCCCCCGCAGTGGCGCGGTCGAATTCTACGAGACCGGCTATGGGTACTCAAGCCGGCGACGGCGCCTTATGGAAAGCTGAATTGCCTGCTCGCTAGTCTGCGCGCATTGCGTATGCGAACTTCTCGACTGTCCGCGGCGGCACCTCGCCAATAGCGGTGAGGAGCAAACCGTCGCGCATCACCGAGTAGGCGTTGGCAGCCCCCATCATCGCCAAACCTTGCGCCTGCTCCGACGCCGCGACCCCCATATCGACGAACACCGAAACTGTCGCCAGGCCGTCGGTATATACCAGGTGCGTTCGCGGAACCGGGCTGTCCTGGGTGACTTCCACTGCACTCATGACCAGCTCAAAACCCGCTGGTGGCTCGTCTGCGCGCCATGAGCCAACTCGTTCGTCGGCGACGGCCGGACCGGGTTTATTGTTCTGCAGTACCCACGAATAGCCCGTAGTATCCAGCCCGGTCTGAACGGCAGACACATCAACGATACCGGGCATTTTTATCTCGGTAAAACGAATTTCCTCAACCGGAATCGCCGCGTCTTCGCCGATGAGCTGCGCTTTAAGCGGCATGGCCGTGTCTGCATCCAGCCAAAGCCGGTAGCCATACCGGTAGTCGTCGCGGGGTGCAATATCGACCACGGTGGCCGGCCGTCCAAGTATGCGCTCATTAGCGCCGATGCTGAGGCGATAGTGTTCGTTCAGACTGCTCGAGTAGGCGGGCAACCGCGATTGCAGTGGATTGCTGTGTTTGGCGCCCGCGTTACGCGCTTCAACAACAACTGATTGCGTATCGGGAAAGATGCAAATGACGACGGCATCGTTGCGAATGATTTCGGCGCCGGCCCCGTCGAGCGCGATCAGACGCTCCGTTACCTTGTTGCGCTCAACGCGATGGAAGACGCGAAAAGTCTCCGCGCGACCCGGAGCCATATAGACCAGCGACCCCTGGTAATTCAGAAACTCGACCGCATTCGCCATGCGCTGCAGCCACTGCTCTGCTGTCGGCTCGGCCATGGCAACCGAAGCGTATAACCAGACTGCAACGGTCAGCCAGTACCGACAAATTTTGCTCACACGGACTGCCCTCTACTCGGTGAAGCTGGCCTGCTGAACATACATACGCGAGTCGCCAAATGCTCCGGGAAGCGATCCGGACTGCTGACCGTGCGATATCAGATAGCTGGTCATGCGATCGCGTTTAAGGATGGTTCTGCGCTGCGCCACGTCCGCGGAAGGTGATGTTGCCTCTGCCACAGTGGGAGTCACAGCCGCCCCGGTGGCCACCGCCGCAGCGCTATCAACTGTCGCCACCGCAGATGGCGGAGCCGGCGCAAAGCCCGGCCGCCAGATGCCAGCGACCAAGGCCACACAGCCCAGCGCCGCCGCCGTTGCCAGCACAGCAAGCGGCGCGCGCCGACGGGCTGCCGGCTGCGCAGTGGCATCCGCGGCGCCGGCATCGCCGACATGGTCGATACCCTGCAGCACGCCCGCACGGAAGCGATCGGAGCCGAGGTCGCGCGGTTCATTACGCAGCACTCCGCCAATGGCCGCATAGCTGGTGAGCGTCATCAGATAGGTATCATCCCGCTCCAGCCGCCGCACCAGAAGCGCAACCTCCTCTTCCGGTAATTCACCGTCGAGAAACGCCGACAATTGCTCTTCAATCCCTCGAGTTACATCTTTTTCCATATCAACCTCTGGCGACAACCCCACCGCAGCCGGACTGCCGCATCTAGCCACGGCCCGGCCCCATGCTCAACCCTGACTACCCGTCGTTCAACATCGGGCGAATCTTCTTGTCGATTGCCTCACGCGCTCTGAATATCCGGGATCGCACGGTACCCACCGGACATTCCATCACTTCAGCAATCTCGTCGTAGCTCAAACCGTCCATCTCACGCAAGATGATGGCGGTTCGCAAATCGTCGGGCAGCTCGGCCAGTGCGGCCTCAATGGTCGCCCGCAGCTCATCACCCATAGCCTGCTTTTCGGGAGAGTCCTGATTCTGCATATTGGCATGCCAGTCAAACTCTTCCGGCTCCGCAACATCGGATGCGTATTCCAACGGCCTTCGCCGCGCCGCAACAATATGATTTTTTGCGGTGTTAATTGCGATACGGTACATCCATGTATAGAAGGCGCTGTCGCCTCGAAACCGCGGCATGGCCCGATAGGCTTTGATAAAAGCCTCCTGCGCCACGTCAAGCGCCTCCGACTGATCCTTTACATAACGCATAATTAACTTGACGATCCGATGCTGGTACTTCAGCACAAGCAGGTCAAAGGCCCGCTTGTCGCCAGCCCGAACGCGCTCCACGAGCAATTGATCCGCAGCCCGCTCGCTCATCGCCGCGCCCTGACCCAACGAGTGGCAGGCCTCAGCAACGACCAGTAGACCGTCAGGCGGGAAAAAAGTTCGGGCAGCGCCAAATCACCGCCCGCTGAGCTGGGCCAGTAACGCTCAAACCAGCCGAAACCGCGCGCGCATGCGACGCACGGCATGGCGTTCGGCCGCATTTCGCGGGCAGAGCCGGAACCATACCGTGATGCAAGATGCAGAATCTGACTGTAGGCACAGAGCGGCAAAGAATTCGCACCAATAACTTCGGTGCCGCAACAATACCACGGGTGCCAGGCTGTCGGCGGGCCCGACGAACCATTGATCGGCACCGATGACCCGCAGCACCCACTGCCGGACCCGCGGCAGCCCGCGCCCGCAAACAAGCATCGGTCTGCGAAGGCAATCAATCGCGGTTGAGAAGCTGCTGGACGAGGTTGCCAAGCAACTCATCCTGCGCCTCGGAGCGCCCTGTGAGCAAGGCCAGAATCTCCGGATCAGGCAAAGTTAACAGACGGCGGAAGGCATCCTGCTGCGGCGGGCTGGCCTCGGCATAACAGCGGTCCGCATACCCGAGCAATAACATGTCCAGCTCGCGCATACCGCGCCGGCAGCGCCAGCGCAGCCTCGCCATATCAGCATCAGCCATTGCCTGAAGAACCGGACGCCCTAAAGTGCCCGCGCCGCCAGCATTTTTTTCGTTTCCGCAATAGCCTTGGCCGGGTTCAGGTCTTTCGGACAGGCATTGGTACAGTTCATGATGGTGTGGCAGCGATAAATGCGGAACGGATCTTCAAGCTCATCCAGCCGCTCACCGGTGGCTTCATCACGACTGTCCACCAGCCAGCGATAGGCGGCAAGTAAGGCGGCCGGACCGAGGTAGCGATCGCTGTTCCACCAGTAGCTTGGGCAGCTGGTCGAACAGCACGCACACAGAATACACGCTGAAGGAGAGTTAATTTTCTCCTGATCTTCCTTCGACTGCAGGCGCTCCTGATCGGGCGGCGCGGGCGTGCGGGTCTGCAGCCAGGGCTTGATCGACGCGTACTGCGCATAAAAATTAGTGAGATCAGGCACCAGGTCCTTTACCACCGGCATATGTGGCAGCGGGTAGATTCGGACGTGCGGCTTCAGGTCAGCCGCAGCCTGAGTGCAGGCCAGCGTATTGCTACCCTCGATATTCATCGCGCAGGACCCGCAAATACCCTCGCGGCAGGAGCGCCTGAAAGTCAGCGTGGGGTCTATCTCGTTCTTGATCTTGATCAGGACGTCAAGAACCATCGGACCGCAGTTGTCCATATCCACTTCATAGGTATCGAGACGCGGGTTGGCTCCGCTGTCCGGGTCGTATCGGTAAATCGAAAAGCGCCGCACGTTTGTGGCGCCTGCCGGGGCCGGGAACATCTTTCCCGGTTTGACACGGGAATTCGGCGGTAGCTGAAATTCAGCCATCGTTAGTCCTCTTGGTTAGTACACCCGCGCTTTGGGAGGCACGGTTGCAACTTCGTCGGTCAGGGTTTCCAGATTCACGGCCCGGTAGTCGAGGCGCACGCTGCCGTCCGCATCAACCCACGCCAGCGTATGTTTCATCCAGTTCTCGTCGTCACGATCGGGGAAGTCTTCGCGCGCCTGCGCCCCGCGGCTCTCGGTGCGGTTTCTGGCTCCATGCACGGTGGCCGTGGCCTGCAGCAACAGGTTTTCCAGCTCCATCGTCTCGATCAGGTCGGTATTCCAGATCAGCGAGCGGTCGGTTACGGCAACATCATCAAACGACTTAAAGGTCGCAGCCAATTTATCCACGCCCTGCTGCAGAGAGTCGCCGGTACGAAACACGGCCGCGTGAGTCTGCATGGTCTTTTGCATTTCCAGCCGGATATCCGCCGTGCGCCTGGAACCGCTCGCGTTGCGCAGTTTATCCAGACGTGCAACAGCATTTTCTCCTGCACCGCTGCTCAGCGGCTTCTGGCGCGCACCGGCCTGGACCTTGGCCGCGCAACGCTGCGCGGCCGCCCGGCCAAACACTACGAGGTCAAGCAGCGAGTTGGAGCCCAGGCGATTAGCGCCATGAACAGACACGCAGGCGGCCTCACCCACCGCCATCAGCCCTTCAACCGTGCCGCCGTTGCCGTCGAGCACTTCGCCGTGATAGTTGGTCGGGATGCCTCCCATGTTGTAATGCACCGTGGGAATAACGGGTATGGGCTCTTTATTAACGTCGACACCCGCAAAAATTCGCGCTGTTTCAGCGATTCCGGGCAATCGCTCCTGAATCACATCGGGCCCCAGGTGTTCCAGATGCAGGTGGATGTGGTCCGCTTCCGCACCCACGCCGCGCCCGGCTACAATTTCCATGGTCATCGAACGGCTGACCACGTCGCGGGAGGCCAGATCCTTGGCATTGGGCGCGTAGCGCTCCATAAAGCGCTCACCCTCCGCGTTCGTCAGGTAACCGCCTTCGCCGCGGGAGCCCTCGGTAATCAGGCAACCGGAGCCATAAATACCGGTGGGGTGGAACTGGACGAACTCCATATCCTGCAGCGGCAGCCCGGCACGCAACACCATGGCATTGCCGTCGCCTGTGCAGGTATGGGCTGAAGTACACGAGAAATAAGCACGCCCATAGCCACCCGTGGCCAGAATGACGCGCTGCCCGCGGAACCGATGCAGGCGTCCGGTTGCCATATCGATAGCCACTACACCACGGCACTGCCCGTCCTCCATCACGAGGTCGATGGCGAAGTACTCGATAAAAAACCGCGCATCGTGCTTGAGAGATTGCTGATAGAGCGTATGCAGCATGGCGTGGCCGGTACGGTCAGCGGCGGCGCAGGTACGCTGCGCCGTGCCCTCACCGTAATGCGTGGTCATGCCACCAAACGGGCGCTGGTAAATCTTGCCGTCCGGGGTTCGTGAAAACGGCACGCCATAGTGCTCCAGCTCAATAATCGCGGCCGGCGCCTCTTTGCACATGTATTCGATGGCATCCTGATCACCGAGCCAGTCGGAGCCCTTGATCGTGTCATACATGTGCCAGCGCCAGTCATCTTCACCCATGTTGCCAAGCGCTGCGCTAATGCCGCCTTGAGCGGCAACAGTGTGGCTGCGGGTCGGAAAGACCTTGGTAATACATGCGGCGCTCAGACCGGCCTCGGCCAAACCAAACGTTGCGCGCAGTCCTGCACCGCCCGCACCTACCACCACCACGTCATAGGTGTGGTCAATAAATTCATAGGTGGAGGTCATGAAATTGCCCTGAGTGATATGACGATGACCGCATACAGGCCAGCAATACCCAGCAGCGCATGAGCAAGCTTAAGCATGACCAGAGCGCCGACCTTCAGCCAGCCGGTATGAACGTAGTCTTCGATGATGACCTGCAGGCCAAGCTGCGAATGCTGCAGCATTGCGATTAGCAGCGCCGCCAGCAATATCGCGTGCAGCGGCTCTGCCATCCAGCCTGTTACGGTGGCGTAATCGTAGCCACCCAGGCCGACAAAAGACACGACTATCCAGACCGTGAGCGGCAGCAGAGCAACAGCGCTGAGTCGCTGCAGCCACCAGTGCCCGGACCCGTGGCCGGCCGAACCGTGACCGAGAAATTTACCCAGTGGCGTTCGCAGGCTCACAGTAACACCCCCCACCACAGAGCAGCAGTTGCAAGGAGGGCTGCGCCCACCGCGAACCAGCCGCTGGCACGCGCAACCTGCTTCTCAAACCCAAATCCGGCATCCCATGCCAGATGCCGGATCCCGTTGGCGAGGTGATAGAAATAGCTGGCAGAAACTCCAAATAAGACCAGCAGTCCGAGCGGCCCTGCCAACACCCGCGTTACGGCTGCGTAAGCATCGGGGCCCAGCGCAGCCGAGATAACCCACGACAACAGCACCAGAGCCCCGAATGCGAGCGCGATCCCTGTCAGGCGATGCAAAATCGACAGCGTGTTGCTGATTTGCCAGCTGTAGATGCCGATATGCGGCGATAACGGACGGTTTATTTCAGGCATGCGGGAACAATCCAGAGTTGCTAGCTAATTTTCAGCCGACCACACCGCTGTGCAACAGTCTGCGCAACCGCCACGCTGCCGCCGCCCGTTGGCCCCACGACCGGTCACCGGTGTGGGCGAACTCAAGGGCATGCCGCAGAGCCGGCTGTTTCAGAAATCTATGCAGCGGCCGTTCTTCTCCCAGTCACCGAAACGGGTCGGCTCCGGGCCTTGTGGACCATCAATTTCCGCAGTCGCTTCCTGCGCGGCGGATTTTGTGTCAGCCGCGTCTGCCGCCGACGGCAGCTCGCCATCCTCGCCGGATGAAGCGTCCTTCTGCTTGACAGGGCGTTCTGACATGGCGCGAAGTGTGCCAGAATACAGGTCGTTTTGCAGCTAGCGCCATGCCCCGCGCTGACCATTGCCGCAACAGGAAGAACCGTGACTCCGACCCACCCTAGTGACACTCATCATCGCGGCACCGGGCTTGCCGTGATTAAGGTAAGCGGACCCGATCGCCAGAGCTTCCTGCAGGGTCAGCTGACTCAGGACACGCTGCTGATCACGCCGGCTCAGCCGCTGCTGGCCGGTTGGCCCAATGCGAAAGGCCGGCTGAACTTCGTGGCCTGGCTGCTGAGCTGGCAGGAGGCGCTGTGGCTGGTGCTGCCCGCTGAGCTGGTCGACACGGCCGTACAACGGCTCCGCATGTACGTTCTGCGCGCGCAGGTCCGGGTCGAGGCGGTGCCCGCGGCGGTGACCTTCGGCCCACCAACATCCTTTGCTCATATTGATGAAACCGGCATTAGCAATTGTTTTTACAGTGAAAATGAATACTGGTTCAGCCCAGTGGCTGACCCCGAACGCGGGCTGCATATTGCACTGAACGCCGTGCCGGCCGCGACCGCCGACACAGCGGAATGGCAACGCGCGATCATTGAGGCGGGTGTGCCGAGCGTATTTGCGGCCACCCGCGAACACTTCGTACCGCAAATGCTGAACCTCGATTTGCTCGGCGCAATCAGCTTTACCAAGGGTTGCTACATTGGCCAGGAGATTGTGGCGCGCACCCAGCATCTCGGGCGTATCAAGCGACGCATGTACCGGTTTACGGCTGGCGCCGCCGCAGAGCCGGGAGCGCCGGTGTATGCCGGCGGCAAGGCTGTGGGTGAAGTGGTGAATGCTGTCACTGTGGACGGGCGGTGCATGCTGCTGGCCGCAGTGCGTATTGAAAGCCTGGCTGAACGCCTCAGCCTCGACGCCGCCGGCGAGTATTTACTGCGGCGCCAGCCGCTTGCGTATCACGTTCCGGACCAGCTCACCGACTAACAGCGCTGCGCGCCCATTCATGGGGGTGCCCCTCGCACCGCAGCGGTATCAGTCGGATGGATATCCACAAGCTCAATGTCATGCTCGGCAAAGGTCGCGCCAAGAAATGCGCTCCCGAGACGCGCGAAGCGCGCCGCGCCGTCGGTGGCAACCAGCCGCAACGATCCAGCGGCAGAGTCCGTATTCAGCGCGTTTGTCGCTGTAAGTGCAGCCACCACCGCAGCTGCCGTCGTTGTCGCCGAATCGATGATGTGCGCGGTTGACCCGAGTACGGCAGCAATGGGCTCGCGGAGCAACGGAAAGTGTGTGCACCCGAGGATAACCGTATCCGGCCGGTCCGCGGCTGAGCGGTTGTCCAGAAACCCCAGATATTCACGGGCGACCGCTTCGACGATCGGGCCAGCGGTCCAGCCCTCCTCCGCCAGGGCCACAAACAGCGAACACGGCAACTCCTCGACCACTGCCGATAGATCCAGTGAGTGTATAGCGCGGGTATAGGCCAGTTGCCGCGTCGTTGCCTCGGTCGCGAGCACCAGGTGCCGGCGCGTCTTGCTGATCCGCACCGCAGCGTCTGCACCCGGTTCAACCACGCCGATCACCGGCACCGGCTGTAACCGCTCGCGCAAGGCCGGCAGAGCCACGGCGGAGGCGGTGTTACATGCCACGACCAGCAGCTTGATGCCGCGAGCAACCAGCGCATCGGCTGCATGTATCGCGTAGCGCTGCACGGAGGCAGGACTCTTGGTCCCATACGGCACCCGCGCGGTGTCGCCCAGGTACACCAGATGCTCCTGCGGCAAACGCTCGCGTAACGCACGCAGCACCGTGAGACCGCCGACCCCTGAATCGAAAACCCCGATCGGACGTTGCGCCAGATCCGGTTCCGCAGCAACCGCCACTAATCTCTGTCCGCGTCGCGCATATGCGGAAACAAAACCACGTCGCGTATCGACGGGCTGTCAGTCAAAAACATAACCCACCGGTCAATACCTACCCCCAGACCGGCCGTAGGCGGCATACCGTACTCCAGCGCGGTGACATAGTCGCTGTCGTAGACCATCGCTTCCGAATCGCC
>JAZBOT010000179.1:0-55768 GCA_036351295.1 Gammaproteobacteria bacterium
CCGAGGCGAGACCGCCGTCGCTCCGCAATATGGACAGCAACACGCCGCCCATCCGATCCTTCAGGGCAGCCTGCAGGTTGTTCACATACTTCGAAACTTCCGGGCGCACGTACGAGTTGACCACAGTCGTCTCGGTACGCTCATACTCCTGCATCTCCGGCACCACCTCGCTCGAAATTGAGATCGGGGTGTCGCCAAAAATTTCCCGCGCGATTTTGGCCGCCTTGCGCTCATGCTTGCCGTTGATATAAGCATTCACAAAGCAGATTGTCAGTGCTTCAACCTCGCCGGTCTTGTACAGCTTTTTGAGCGACTTGCGGAGCGCTTCTTCATCCAGCTTGCGGACTACTTTACCGTCTGCATCCATCCGCTCATCTGCGCCAATCGTTAATTCCAGCGGCGCCAGCAGGGGCTTTTTATTAAAAGTCACCCAGCCACCCAAACCACCCGGACAAAACGAGCGTGCAACCTGCAGTGTTTGCTCGTAACCAGCGGTGGTAACCAACCCGACGCGGGCCCCCTTGCCCTGCAACACGGCGTTTGTTGCCACCGTAGTGCCGTGCATAACCCGTTCAATCTGAGCAGGATCGATACCCGACTCTTCACAGATTCGCGCCACACCGTTCAACACGCCTATCGACGAGTCTTCGGGTGTAGACGGGACCTTAGCTGTAAAAGTCTGCCCCGTTTCCTCGCTGATCAGCAGCAGGTCGGTAAACGTGCCGCCCACATCCACGCCAAGCCGGTAACTCATGGTTTCACCTTCGTTGTTCTAATAAAAAGTAAGTGCAGGCCAGCGGCTTATTGATGCGCCTCGGCGACCTGCGGGAAAATCCCTGCCTTCGGCAGCATGGCCGGCGTTGTCCGGCCTCCCAGCTGCTGCTCAAGCCAGTGGCTGATCTCGATGACCGCCTCCAGCGACACGCCGGTATGCACGCCCGAACGATGCAGCATGTACAGTAGATCGTCGGTCGGAATGTTACCCGTAGCCGCCGGCGCGAACGGGCAGCCCCCGATGCCGGCAATACTGGCGTCAAGCGAATCAACCCCCGCATCAACGGCCGCCATGGCGTTGGCCAGACCTGTGTTACGGGTATTGTGAAAATGGAAACGCAGCGGCAGGTTCGGGGCGATCTCCTTGACGGCGGCAATCATTTCGGTGACCTGTCCGGGCACGCCCACGCCAATGCTGTCGGCAAAACCCAGCTCCACCGGATCGCCTTTGATGATTTCCCGGACAATGTCCAGCACGCGCTGCAGCGGCACCTCGCCTTCAAAGGGACAACCAAAGGCTGACGAGACCATGACGTTGGCCCGCATGCCCGCTTGCTTCGCTTCAGCAGCCATTTCAAGCCACGCGTCGATGGACCCCTGCATGGAGGTGCCGTTATTCCGCTGGTTATAGGTTTCACTCGCGATAACGGCCATACCGATTTCGTCAATGCCACAATCACGGGCGCGATCGAATCCGCGTTTATTCAATACCAGGCCAATGGCCGTGAAATCATCACGTTTTGGCAGCCCGGCCACGACCGCTTCGGCATCAGCCATTTGCGGGACCCGCTTCGGGTGGACAAAGCTAGTAACTTCCATGCGCCGGATACCGGCATCGATGGCTTTGTTGATGAACGCCAGCTTGGTTTCGGTCGAGAGGACTTCCGGCTCGCTCTGCAAACCATCGCGTGGCCCCACCTCAATTATCGATACAGATTTTTTCGTCACAGGGTTAACCTTGCAGCCCGGGCCAATTAAGCCCAAAATTCGGCTTTCCATTGTATACGAGCAAGCAGCGACATTGAACATGTCACAGTGATGCCGCTTGCTCATGGCTGCTCAGGGGTAGATTAATGGCCACAGAAGAACAGACAAATACCGGTCCGCTGGCCGGATTGCGCGTAATCGAAATGGGGACCCTGCTCGCGGGGCCGTTTTGCGGTCAGCTTCTCGGCGATTTTGGGGCTGAAGTCATCAAGATTGAGCCCCCCAACCAGGGCGATCCGATGCGCGTCTGGGGTCGCGAAAAGGCCCATGGGCAGTCGCTGTGGTGGCCTGTCGTGGCGCGGAACAAGAAATCGGTCACCCTGAACCTGCGCCAGCCGGAAGGTCAGCAAATTGCGCGCGACCTGATTGCCAAAGCTGACTTTGTCCTCGAGAACTTCCGTCCCGGCACCATGGAGCGTTGGGGGCTCGGCTACGACGAGCTGCAGAAAATCAACCCCGGCATCATCATGATTCGGGTATCCGGCTTTGGACAAACCGGGCCGTATGCTTCGCGTGCAGGATTTGGTGCGGTCGGCGAGGCAATGGGTGGTTTGCGCTATGTCTGTGGCGATCCTTCCACGCCGCCAAGCCGCATGGGCATCAGCATCGGCGACTCGCTCGCCGCAACGTTTGCGTGCGTGGGCGCCTTAGCTGCCCTCTATCACAAGCAAAAGACCGGTGAGGGCCAGGTCGTTGACTCGGCTATTTATGAAGCCGTTCTCAATATGATGGAATCTCTCGTCACCGAATATGACAAGGCCGGCTATATTCGCGAACGCACCGGCGCCATTCTGCCGAACGTTGCGCCCTCCAACATTTACCCCACCAGCGACGGCAAGCTGATCCTGATCGCCGCAAATCAGGACACGGTATTCCGGCGCCTTACTGAAGCGATGGGACAGCCTGAGCTGGCCGCCGACGAGCGCTATGCCACGCATACGGCTCGTGGCGTCGTGCAGGAAGAGCTGGACGAGTTAATCTCCGAGTGGACGCGGACCATTACGGCGGAAGAACTTGAGGCCAGAATGGAGGAGTTCGGTATCCCTTCCGGCAAGATTTACACCACGCCGGATATGCTTGAAGACGAGCATTTTAAGGCCCGGGAAGCGATCGCCACCACGCTGCATCCGCAGTTTGGCGAACTGAAGATGCAAAACGTGGCGCCAAAGCTCTCGAAAACGCCTGGCGCTATTCGCCGTCCGGGGCCCGAGTTGGGACAGCACAATGAAGAGATTTACACGGCTGTGCTGAACATGCCGGCCGACCGTATCTCGGCACTGACTGAGCAGGGCATCATCTAGGTGCTGGGGGCAATACGCTGCGTCACGGTGTGTGCCCCCGATCTGGAGGCCATCAGCGCCGCCTACGCGGGTTTCCTCGATTATATCGTGTGCGACCGGGGGGAAATCACCGCGGCGCAGGCAGCGGCCTGGGATTGCCGTGAAATGCAGGGCGCGCCGACCATTACGATGCGCCCGGCAGGGGGCGACGATTTTCAGTTTCGCTTCGTTCAGCGTCCGCCTGACCCGGACTACGAGCCGCTGACAACCTGGGGCTGGAACGCTTCTGAACTGATCGTAGCTGACGTGGATGCGATGGCTGCTCGGGTCGCCGAATCGCCTTTCGCGGTTGTCGGCGAACCTCGCGACCTGTCGTTCTCAAGCGATATTAGGGCGATGCAGCTGCGGGGCCCGGGGGCAGAGATCGTCTACCTGACGGAGTTTAAAAAGCCGGTGCCGGGACTCGACGTGCCTGCCGCGCGGACCGCTGTCGACCGGACCTTTATCGTCATAGTGGGTGGCGCTTCGTTGGCGGAGCTGCAGGATTTTTACCATGATACCTTCGACGTGCCGCGCGCACCGGCGGTCGAATCGCGCATTACCACGTTGTCGAAGGCCCTCAAGGTATCTATCGAAACGCTCTATCCGATCGCGGCGCTGCCCATCGGCGGCAAGTGCCTGATTGAGGCCGACGAAATGCCGGCCCAGGTCGGACCCCGCAAGAATATCGCAGGGCATTTGCCGCCCGGGATTGCCATCGTAACCTTCGACTGCGCCGCCATTCCGGCAGCCGCGCAACGCTACGGCGGGAACAGCGGCCTGCCCTATGACAGCAGCGGCGAAGCTGCCGTGCTGCGCGGCGCGGCCGGCGAACTGCTGGAGTTGCTGCCGGTTTAAGGCGGCCTCAGCGTTTCCGGGCCAGCGTGAGCCCGTCTCCGATCGGCACCAGGGAAAGATCCCAACGCTGGTCGGCGAGCATGGCCTCGTTAATCCGACGGATCGCAACCGTGTCCTCGTCGTCGTCGTCAGTATCGACAACAGCCCCGCCCCACAGCACATTGTCGATCATCAATAATCCACCCGGGCGCAGCAGTTCAAATGCGTGCTGCACGTACAGCGCATAGCTGCTTTTGTCGGCGTCAACGAAAACTGCATCGAAACTCGTCGGCCGCTGCCCTACCAGGGTTTGCAGGCTATCGGACGCGGCGCCGAGCCGAAGCTGGATGCGCTCGGCAACGCCAGCTTTCTGCCAGTACTCGCGCGCGATGTCGGTCCAGGTTTCGCTGATGTCCAATGCCACCACCTCCGCGTCATCCGGCATAGCCAGCGCCGCAATTAAAGCACTGTAGCCAGTGAAGGTTCCCACCTCGAGGTAGCGGCGGGCGCCCATCAGGCGCAACAGCAGGCCCATCAGCTGGCCTTGCTCTGGCGAAATCTGCATGCGCGCCATCTCGAGCGTCATCGTGTGCTCCCGCAATTCCGCCAGTACCGCCGGTTCGCGTAACGATACACTCAACAGGTAATCCTGAAGCCGGTCGTCAAGCTGAATAGTGCGATTACTCATGTGCGGAAACCTCCTTTGAGACGAAAGAAATTACGACCAATAGGCTAACCCAAGCCCCGCCCGACTGACGTTTCGTGCGCTGTCTGGGCTACAATCGCAGCCCCCGCCCGTCAGGATACCCCAACATGGATTCGGCCACTCTCGCGCAATTGCTCACGCTGGTGCCACTGCTGTTGCTCGCCGGCGCTTTCGCGGGCGTGCTGGCCGGGCTACTCGGAGTCGGCGGAGGCATTGTTATCGTGCCGGCGCTTTACCATATTTTTGGTTATCTCGATATTAATGATGCCGTCCGCATGCACTTAGCAGTGGGCACTTCGCTCGCCACGATAATACCGACGAGCATCCGTTCGATGCGCGCCCATCAGGTACGCGGCAGCTTCGATCCGGCCTTGTTCCGGCGGCTGGCACCGGGAATCGCGGTCGGCGCCGGGCTCGGCACCTGGGTCGCGACACTTGCAGATTTCGCCACCCTCACGCTGGTATTCGCGAGCGTCGCTTTGTTTGTATCGCTGTACATGGCACTGGGTAATCCGCGCTGGCAATTGCGCGAAGGGTTGCCAAGCGCCTGGATTTACCTGCCAACAGTGGCGCTGGTCGGCGGAATATCGGCCATGATGGGGATTGGTGGCGGTACGATGGCGGTGCCGGTGCTTAATCTGTATGGCCTCCCGATTCATCGTTCTGTCGGCACAGCGGCCGGGTTCGGACTCGTCATTGCCGTGCCGGCCACGCTGGGCTTTGTCGCGGGCGGCTGGGGCCTCGGGACGCTGCCCGCCTTCAGCCTGGGCTTCGTCAACTGGCTGGCGTTTGTGCTGATCGTCCCCATGACCGTGCTCACCGTGCCGCTTGGCGCGAAGTTCGCACACAGCCTGAGCACCAAGGGGCTGCAGCGGGCTTTTGCCGGGTTTCTGGGGCTCACGGCAGCACGGATGCTGGCGGATATATTTGCCGGCTAAGCGGCCTGATCCCGGCGGCAGCCGATGAGCGGGCGCTGACGAGACTGGGAAGAGTCAGGCCTGATTATCGGCAACTGTTACAGTGAGCCCGTCGAGTTCCGCGGTAACTTCTATCTGACAACTCAGCCGGCTGTTGGGTCGCCGGTCGACCGTCGCGTCGAGCATGGCATCTTCCATGTCATCGACGTTCGGCAGTCGCGGCAGCCAACTCTCTTCGACATAGACGTGACAAGTCGCGCAGGCACAGGCACCACCGCACTCCGCCACAACCCCGGGCACTTCATTATCCACGGCAATTTCCATCAGGCTAAATCCTGCTTTAGCCTCACACTGCACGGCATCACCGGAACCGGTGACAAAAATTACTTTCGGCATGCGTCTGCGACCCGGATGGGAGGGGCTTAACGATCAGCGGATGCTTGCGGCAACGACTCAGACTAGCTGGCTTCAGCCTGTGTCTGACGCACCCGCTGCAACGACTTGTTAATCTGCGCTATGCGGTCTTCTTCGTTTTTGACGAACTGCAACCACTGATCAGCATACTTTTTGGTCTTGTCGTACTTAGCCGCGTTGACAAAGGACGTCTTGGAGGCACTCAGCTTTTTGCTGTCAAATTCGCACATCCCTTTGACCAGATAGGCGTTCCCGGTGTCTTTAAGACCACCTTTTGCCAGCGCTTGTTTGGCCGCATCAATACAGTCGTTGTACTGATTAAGATTCAGATAAGAGCTGGCCAGACGGGCGTACAGATCGCCGTCGTCCGACAGACCCGCGGCCTCGCGCAGCGGGCTGATGGCCTTGCTGTCCTCGCGAGCCAGCTGGTAGGCCTGCGACAGCAGCCGCAAATTGCGGACATTGCGCTCCACCTTGCCGGACTCCAGCCCGGCTTCGAGAACCTTGGCACCCTTGTAGGGGACTTCCGCCTGCAGGAACAGTTGCGCCATTTGTACCAGCTCACCGTTGCTCGACAGCAGCCCCTGATCGTAGGCCGCCTCGTAGGCCGCCAGCTGCCGCGGCTCATCTTTCAACTCGTAGTAGATGCCGGACAACTGCGTCCAGTACTCTTTTTTGGGCCAGTTGACGACCAGTATTTCCAGGATTTCCTTGACCTTCTTGTAGTTGTCCTGCTCCCAGTAAGCAACTCGCAGCAGCAGCCACCACTGCTCCTTAACGGTCGTGCCGCGCTCGCGCGCAATCTGAATGGCCCGCTCAATGGGGGCGACAATTTTGGCCGGCTGCTCTTTCTGGTAATAAGCCGTACCGATCAGCGCCAGCAGCTCGGGATCCTCGCCAAACTCGCGGTTGTAACGCTCGCTGTACTGGATGGACTTATCAAACTTTTCCTCGACAAAATACAGCTGGGCGAGCGTCCGCAGGGTGCCCTGCACCAGCGCTTCAGGCAATTCAGGCTGCTCCAGAACGGTCTCATAGGCCTTGATAGCCCGCGGATAATCCTCGGCGTTGTAGTACAAAAACCCGTAAAAGTTATTGACCTGCGCGGTTTCGTACGACGTGAACTTGCTCTTGTCCATTTTATCGAGGAGCGCCCGGGCGCCATTGTAGTCCTCGACATCTACCAACTCGTTGGCCGCGGTAATCACCTCATAGACTTTCTTGCTCAGTGCCTGAGTCTGGCGGCCGCGCATCGGCGCGTCTTTGTCTTTTTCTTCTTCCTGCGCCAAAGCGGTGCCGCCCAGTTCAACCGGCACGAGCGTCGGCAGGCTATAGATCACCGTGACAACCAGGCAAGCCAGAACCCGGCCAAGCAAGCTACCGAAGTTGCGTTGCAAGCGACCGAGATGCGCAACAGAATTACTCAGCGAATACCTCATGGATGCCTAGTCCTCCAGCTCGAAGGTAATGATGTGCTGAACACCCGGCACGGCCTTCGGCACCCCATCAACAACGCGCGGCTTGTACTTAAACTTGAGCGCGGCATTGATCGAGGCACTCTCAAACAGCGAGCTGGTGCACTCGACCGCAAACGCGTCACGGACGGTACCGGTTTCAGTGACGGTGAATTCAATCAGGCATTGCCCTTCAACGCCGCGGGTGAGCGCACGCCGCGGATAAATCGGGGCCACCTTAACAATCGGCAGGAAGTCACCGTCGCCCAGACCAATACGGCCGCCGCCGAGCTCACCCAGCTGTATCTGGCCGGACGGCCCGCCGATGCTGATCGTTTGCGAAGTATCCAGATTATCCACCTGCGGCGGCGGCGCATCCGGGGGCGGCTCATCGACTTCCGGCGGCTTCTCCGGCTCGTCCTCGTCACGCTGAACGATCTCTTCTTTCTTAACCCGAATAAAATCGCCAAGCTTGAAATCAGCTTCATCAACAATGGCGCGTTTACCCGTTGCGATAAGAACCTGCATCACCCACAACAGCGTAAAGGTGACCAGCAGGCCTGCCAGCAGCGACACCGCGTAACGTGGAATCATGCGCGCCTAACCCTCCGGGTTTCCTGCAATCGAGACACGTTCGATCTTGGCTTGCCGGGCAGCATCCATAATCAGCACCAGCGTCTCAGTGTAAGCATCCTTATCCGCCTGAATTACCAAAGAGCCCTCCGGGTTCTCGGCTTTCATTCGCTCCAGCACAGTCTGCACGGCCCGCGGATCGGTTTCTTTGCGATCAATCCAGATTTCATTCTTCGCGCTGATGGCTACCAGCATGTTGGCCTTTTTCTTGGCCTCGGCCTGCTCGGCTTCAGGACGCCGGACTTCGATACCGGCCTCCTTAACGAAGGACGCAGTCACGATGAAGAAAATCAGCATGATGAACACGACGTCCAGCATGGGCGTCAGGTTGATCTCCGTCTCTTCTTCTTCACTCGCTGCAACAATCGATCTGCGCATTTAGTTTTTCCCTGCGTCTGCCGCACTGACCCGGTAAGCACCAGGCCACTGAAACCGGCGTATCAATAGTCTAGTTCGAGGTCTTCTTCGAGGCCTTCGACATTACGCTCTATCGTACGCGTAATAATTGTGACCAGAAAGACCCCAGAAAGTGCCCCGACCATGCCAGCCATAGTAGGGATAGTCGCCTTGGACACGCCCGAAGCCATTGACCGGGCGTTACCCGTGCCGGACAGGGCCATCACGTCAAACACCTCGATCATCCCGGTCACAGTCCCCATAAGCCCCAGCAACGGACACAGGGCCACCAAAGTCTGCACCACGGGGACCCAGGTGTTGGCCGCGAGCGAAAAACGCGACAGCATGGCATCGCGTACAGCCCGCGCCGACCAGGATTTACGCTCACTGCGCGCCGCCCAGTTCTGCCGGTACTCTTCGCCGATTTTTTTGAGGCCGGTGCGGAAAAAAATCAGGCGCTCAAAAATCAGCGCCCACATCGCAAAGATGGTGATGGCGATGAAGTTGAGCACCGTACCGCCCAACTCCATGAAATCGCGCACTGCCTCGAAAGGTGAAATCAGAAAGTCCATTAACGAAACTCGCTAGCCGTTCAGCCGTTACAGGCCGCTGCCACAACCCGCTGCGGGACAGCAGATTGCGGCAGCGCGCCGCATCAGAGCGTTCTGCCGCCGGTTTTCTCGGCGTGCTCGGCAATCAGCCCGGCGCTCTGTTCCTGGAGGACCTGCACAATGCGCTTGCTGCGGCCGCTAACCAGTGTGTGCAACAGCACCATCGGGATAGCAACAACCAGCCCGAGCACGGTCGTGACGAGGGCCTGCGAGATACCGCCTGCCATCAGTTTCGGGTCGCCGGTACCATACAGAGTAATCGCCTGGAAGGTGTTGATCATACCGGTCACGGTACCCAGCAGACCCATCAGCGGCGCAATGACTGAAATAATCTTGATAAACAGCAACGCTCGGTTCAGCGCCGGCGTCTCTTTAAAGATAGCCTCCGAAAGCTTCAGCTCGAGGGTGTCGGTTTCCACCCCCTTGTTGTCTTCGTAGACACTGAGCACACGCCCCAGCGCATTGTTCTTGTTGAGCTGCGAGGTGTTCTTTAACTGCGCATTCACCTTGCTGCTGGCAATACCCAGTACCACCATGCGCTCCAGCGAAATCAGTAAACCGATCGCCCCCAGCGCAAGGATCAGGTAACCCACCAGACCGCCCTGCTGGACGCGCTCGACCAGGTTCGGCACGGCCACCAGTGTACTGAGCACGCCGCCGGCGGTCGGGTCGAGGCCAAAGCGCACCATTCCGCTGCTGGCATTCAGCAAATCACCGGTACTGGAAATAAACCGCCCCTGCTCGGGCTGGCGCGGCAGCTCCTTCAGGCCGCCGTTTTTGTACTCCAGGTACTTACCGTCAGTCACCACGTTGAAGACACCAACACGAGCAACCTGCAGCTGCTCCTGTGAGCCACTGTTCATGTTGACCGTTGCCGAATACGTCTTGACGCGCCCGCTCTCGGTCATTTCACGATGCAGCTCGAACCACAGCCGGTCGATTTCTTCAAGCGAAGGCAGCTGAGTACTGCCACCGATCTTCTTGGCCAGATTCTCCAGGAACTCAACACGCTCGGGGAATTCAACGTTCGTGATCGAACCCTCAAACCGCGTGCGCGAATCACCGGCTACCTGCTGCATGACGCCGAACAACTCTTTCAGCGAACCGAGGCGCACGGTCAACTGCGCCTCCAGCTCCTTCAGCTGCTTCTTGTTCTCTTCAGCCGTGGTCTCCAGCCGCTGACTGCGGTCCTCTTCGCGCTTTTTCTGCGCGACCGCTTCATTGAGGAGGCGCTGCTGATCGTTCTTGGCCTTCTTGAAAGCATCCTCGCGGGCCTTCGCCTCGCGATTGTCCTGCACACGGCCCTGCTCGACCTTGCGCAGCAGCTGATCCATGGACATCGCATCCTGAGCCATAACCGGCTGAGACAGACCGCCCAGAGCCATCGTGAAAGCGGCCGCGAGGGCCAGCTTGTGAGTATTAATCGTCGTCATTTAACCAGCCTCCGGGGCAGGCACGGGCAGGAGCACCAGCTCAGGCGCAATCTGCTTGTTGGCAATTTTCAAACCCTGTCGAATCTGATTCTTGTGCTCGGCTGCGTCTTCCCAGCGGCGGGCAGACTGATCCCACACCCGTGAATAAGCCCCGTCCGGAGTCTGAAACATAAGCGATACGCGGCCAATACGCAGAAACTCCCCGTCAAAATCCTGGCCGTCGATGTTGAGCTTGCCGTCGTACGCCTCAATCGTGCGACCGTAGTCGTTCTCAATCTGATAGGCCTCAGTCACCTTGCGGAATTTCTCGGCCACATTGACGTTGGGCTCCGCCAGCAGCGTCTCCAGCTTGGCAACACGCTCCGTGCGCTCCTCCTCGAGAAACGGCACATCGATCGCCACAAACTGTTTGAGCCCGTCGATCATCCGAGTCATGGCGGGCAAAATCTGCCGGTTGATCACTTCTACCTGATCGATGGAGGTGCGAATTTCCTCCATTTTGGCCATCTGGCCATCAATCTGCCGCTGCACCAGCGTGTTGTAGATCTCCAGACCCTCGATTTCCTTGAGGACACGCTTGTATTCATCTTCTTTCTTACGCGTATCGTCAACGACCTGGTCAATCCGCTTCTGGGATTCCTGCGCCAGCTTGGTACGCTGGCGTTCTGCGTTCAGCACGTCGTTCAGCGCTTGTGCTGATCCCGCTACCGGCACCGTCATTGTGACGGCGGCGCAGGCGATCGCCAGGCCGGATATCCACTTGGTAGAACTCATGAAGTGTCCCCTTCGATACACGTATATCGGAGTATTTTTTCTAAAAAATCTAGGTTTGGCCGCGGTCGACTGCTTCTATAAAGGCATAACAGTTTGTCATACAGCCGGGTGTCAACCTTACTACACATGGCGCCGGATGCGCACGCACAAACCGGAAAAATAATGTCCCCTGCGCCTGCCCTGGCCACGTAACCGCGGCGCCCCCGGACAAAGCAGTCTCTCTCCCGGCCTGGTTCGCCGCGAGGCCCAGCAACCGCCTGACCGTCATTAAACAATCGGGCAGGTTCGAAAAACGCCGGGAAGAATAGCACACGCCGCGCGCCGCGCCACCCCCGCGCGCACTGGTTGCAGCCTGCGGCGCGCTGCGGTCAGTTTCATCACCTTAATAATCAGTTGCTTGACAAGAATTGACGATTGGCCGAGTATTGATCGGATGAATTATCGTACTCGCATCATGAGCGTTGGCTCGGAGTCTCAGGCTTCGCTGGCAAACTTGCTACTGCTTCTGAACGGAGCGGCGATGCCGGAGTGCGGACGACAGACAGGCTAGTTTAAACAGGCTTAATGAGAACCCCGCAACCGGCACGGTAGCGGGGTTTTTTTATGCCAAGCTGCCTGCCGCTCGTTTTGCCACCCGGATAATCACGCAACCACCATGGAGAGCATACCGATGAATGAGCGCAGCGAAGATCGCGTCATCATCTTTGACACAACTTTACGCGACGGCGAGCAGGCACCCGGCTGCAGCATGACGCTGCGTGAAAAACTGCGCGTGGCCGCCGCGCTGCGAGACCTTAAAGTCGACGTGATTGAGGCCGGGTTCGCCGCGGCCTCACCGGGCGATTTTGCCGCGGTGCAAGCGATCGCCGAGCAGATTGACGGGCCGACAATATGCAGTCTTGCGCGCTGCCACCCCGACGACGTCGCGAAAGCCGCAGCGGCGGTAAAACCGGCGAAACGCAGTCGGATCCACGTGTTCGTGGCTACCAGCGAGATTCATCGCAACCTTAAGCTGCAGATGGCGAAAGAAGAAATCATCCGCCGGGCGGTCGAGTCAGTGCGGCTTGCGCGCGAACACTGCGACGATGTTGAGTTTTCGGCTGAGGATGCGTCGCGCACCGAGCTGGGCTATCTGGCCGAGGTTGTGCACGCGGTGATTGAGGCCGGCGCCCGCACGATCAATATCCCGGACACGGTCGGCTATACGGTGCCGGCTGAGTTTTCCGAGCTGTTCTCCTATCTGAAGGCCCATGTACCGGGCATCGACAACGTCGTGCTGAGTGTCCACTGCCACGACGATCTCGGCATGGCAGTGGCCAATAGTCTGGCTGCCGTTAACGCCGGGGCACGGCAGGTTGAATGCACGATCAACGGGATCGGCGAGCGTGCCGGCAACTGCTCGCTGGAAGAAGTTGTCATGGCGCTGCGCACGCGGGCGAATTTTTTCAACATCGGCACGCGCATTGACACCACGCGCCTTTACCCCACAAGCCGGCTGGTTGCCAGCATCACCGGCATGCACGTGCCGCGAAACAAGGCCGTGGTCGGTGAGAATGCCTTTGCTCATGAAGCGGGCATCCATCAGCACGGCATGCTCAAGGATCGCTCCACGTACGAAATCATGAAGCCCGAGGACGTCGGCATCAGTAAATCGAACCTGGTGCTGGGCAAGCACAGCGGCCGCCACGCATTCCGCGAGCGCGTCGTCCAGCTGGGCTTCACGCTGGACGAACCCGAGCTGAATCGCGCGTTTGAAGAATTCAAGAAACTCGCGGATCGCAAAAAAGAGATGTTTGACGGTGACATCGAAGCCATCGTAATGAATGCAGACGAAATGCAGGCAGGGCCATGGGTGCTGACGGAACTGCAAATTTCGGCGGGAACGGGCACAATCGCGGGCGCGGCGGTGCGGCTGACGCACACTGAGTCCGGGCCGGTTGACGAAGCTGCGGTGGGCGACGGGCCTATTGAGGCCGCCTTCAAGGCACTGGAGCGCGCGGTGGGGCTCGACCTGAACCTTACTAACTTCGAAGTGCGCAGCGTGACCATGGGCGAGGATGCTCAGGGAGAGGTAACGGTGACTGTCGAGTACAACGGCCACAGCTTCCGCGGTAATGCGGCCAGCACCGATATTGTCGAGGCCGGCGCACTGGCCTACCTCGAGGTGATTAATCGCGTGGTGCGCCGGCAGGGCTCTGCGCTCGACGAAGTAAGCTCTGCGGCTCGGGACGCCGCGACCATCTAGTCTGCTCAATGCAGCAAGTCTGTTAACGATTCTGATAAAGGACGACCTATGCCGATCAACAAAAGCGACTGGATCTGGCACAACGGCAAAGTGGTGCCGTGGGAGCAGGCCACGGTGCATGTACTCACCCATGCCCTCCACTACGGATCATCGGTGTTCGAGGGCATTCGGGTGTACAAAACGCCGGATGGCCTCAAGATATTCAGACTGGCGGCGCACACGCAGCGCATGTTTGAGTCGGCCAAGATCCATCGCATAACCATCCCCTACTCCCCGGCAGACATTGATGCCGCATGCCGCACTGTGGTCGCCCGCAACAATCTGCATAAGGGCGCGTACATCCGGCCGATCGCCTTTCGCGGCTATGGCGACATCGGCCTCGCTCCCCGTCCGGATCATCCGGTGGATACCGTGGTGGCGGCCTGGGAATGGGGTGCCTACCTCGGTCCGGAGGCGCTGGAACACGGGGTGGACGCCGGCATTTCTTCCTGGCAGCGGGTGGCGCCCAACACCCTGCCCGCTATGGCCAAGGCCGGCGGCAACTACCTGTCGAGCACACTGATCAGCCTGGAAGCCAAAGCCAACGGCTTTCACGAGGGCATCGCGCTGTCGACCGACGGGAACGTCAGCGAAGGTGCCGGCGAAAACCTTTTTATTATCAAGAACGGCAAAATTTTCACCCCGCCGGCAGCACAAAGCTGCCTGACCGGAATTACCCGCGACTCGATCATTACACTGGCTGCCGATGCCGGGCTGACGGTCGCAGAACAAAGCATTCCGCGCGAAATGCTGTATATCGCCGACGAACTCTTTATGACGGGCACAGCCGCGGAAGTCACCCCGGTGCGTTCGGTCGACAGGATTACGATTGGCAACGGTTCGCGCGGCCCCATTACTGCGGAACTGCAGCGGCGTTTCTTTGGCTTGTTTAACGGCTCTACAGAGGATCGCTGGGGCTGGCTGGAGCCGGTCGATGTTCCGGCTGCCGATGACGCGGTTGCAAGCTAAAAACTATTACTAACAAAATTTTATCGAAGTTACCTGATATCGAATGGAGAAATCTCGAATGAGTGGCAGATCGCTTTTCGAAAAAGTCTGGGATGACCACGTGGTCGTGCCGGAAACCGCCGACACGCCCGCCGTGTTTTATATCGACCTGCACATCATTCACGAGGTAACCACCCCGCAGGCTTTCAACATGCTGCGCGCTAACGGCCTGAAAGTTCGCCGGCCCGACCTGGTGCTCGCGACCATGGATCATTCGACACCGACGGTACCGGTACCTGACCTGGGTGCAGGCCTTGATGCCGTCTCCGATCCTGAGCCGGCTGCGCAGATTCGCCAGATGATCAAAAATTGCGAGGAATTTGGCATTGAACTCCACGGCTTTGGCAGCGCTCAGCGCGGCATCGTCCATGTTATCGGCCCGGAGATTGGTGCTACGCAGCCGGGCAAAACCATCGTCTGCGGTGACAGTCATTCGAGCACTCACGGCGCGTTCGGTGCGATGGGCTTCGGAATCGGCACCTCGGAGGTAGGCCACGTGCTGGCGACGCAGTGCCTGCTGCAACGCAAGCCTAAAAGCATGGCCGTAAACATCACCGGCAAATTGCAGCCCGGCGTGGCCGCCAAAGATATCATTCTGGCCCTGATCGGGAAGATTGGCGTGGACGGTGGCACCGGGCACGTTATCGAATACCGGGGCGAAACCATTCGCGACCTGGACATGGAGCAGCGGATGACGATCTGCAACATGACCATAGAGGCCGGCGCCCGCGCCGGCATGATTGCCCCGGACGAAAAGACCATCGAGTTTTTGCGCGGCCGCCCGCAGGCTCCGACCGGCGCCGAGTGGGACGCAGCCGTCGAGCGCTGGCTGGCGCTGGCGTCTGACCCGGACGCCAGCTTCGACAAAGAGGTGGACCTCGACGTGTCCGAGCTGGAACCGCAGGTCACCTACGGCACCAACCCGGGAATGGTCGTCCCTATCTCGCAGGCCATTCCGTCCGACCACGGTGACATCAGCTATGCCAAAGCGATTCGTTACATGCAGGTAGAACCAGACAAGCCGATGCTGGGCACGAAGGTTGACGTGGTGTTTGTCGGCAGCTGCACCAATTCGCGCATCTCCGACCTGCGGGCCGTCGCGGGGATTCTGAAAGACCGCCGCGTGGCCGACAGCGTGCGGATGCTCATCGTGCCGGGCTCGCAGGCGGTCAAGGACAAGGCAGAAGCGGAAGGGCTGCATGAAGTCTTTATCGCGGCAGGGGCTGAATGGCGTGAGGCCGGCTGCTCGATGTGCCTCGGCATGAACAGCGACAAACTCGGCAAGGGCGAGCTGTGCGTCAGCACCAGTAACCGCAATTTTGAAGGCCGCCAGGGGCCCGGCGGACGCACGGTACTCGCCAGCCCGGAAACCGCCGCCGCTTCGGCCGTCGCAGGTGTGATCGCCGACCCGCGCGACTTGCTGCACTAACCAGGAATCAGACTCATCATGGAAAAATTGCATACATTGACTTCGGCAACCACTGTTCTGGCTATCGCCGATGTCGACACGGACCAGATCATCCCGGCGCGCTACCTGACGACCACGACGCGCGAGGGCATCGGCAAAGCGCTGTTTGCCGACTGGCGGTATGACAAGCAGGGGAACGTGATTGAAGATTTCCCACTGAATCAGCCGGGCGCTAAGCAGCGGAAGATTCTGGTTGCCGGACGCAATTTCGGTTGCGGCTCTTCGCGGGAGCACGCGCCGTGGGCACTGATCGATTTCGGTATCCGCGCTGTCATCAGTTCGCAGATCGCGGACATATTTCGCAACAATTCGCTGAAAAACGGCCTGGTGCCGGTGGTTGTCGACAAAGACGTTCACCAGTGGCTGCTGGATAACCCAGGGGCGGAGGTCACCGTTGATGTCGTGGCAACCGAACTGCGTCTGCCCAACGGCACCACCGTGCAATTCCCTATCGATCGCTTTGCCCGCCACTGCTTGCTCGAGGGCGTCGATCAAACAGGCTTCCTGATGCAGAATCTTGATGAGATTACGCAGTTTGAAGCCAACCGTCCCTGGCAACCCTGACACCGAGCACAGCTATGCAGGCAAACATTGTCATTCTGCCCGGTGATGGTATCGGGGCAGAAGTAACCGCACAGGCGACCCACGTACTGCGCGCCGTAGAACAGAAATTTGGCCATCAGTTTACGTTGACCGAAGGCCTCATCGGCGGCGCGGCACTCGACGCCTGTGGCGACCCGTTCCCGCCGGCGACCGCGGAGCTATGCGCCGCGGCGGACTCCGTGCTGCTGGGCGCAGTCGGCGGACCCAAGTGGGACGCCGTGCCAACGGAATCGCGCCCTGAGAAAGGCCTGCTGCGGCTTCGTGCAGCCTTGAACGTGTTTGCCAACTTGCGCCCCGTCGCACCGCACCCGCTGCTGGCCGGGGCTTCCCCCATCCGCCCCGAGTTTCTGGCAGGGGTCGACATTATGGTGGTAAGGGAACTGACCGGCGGCATTTATTTCGGCGAAAAATCACGCACGGCCGACAGCGCCACCGACGTGTGCACCTACCATCGGAGTGAGATCGAACGGGTCGTGCGCATCGCCGGCAAGCTGGCACAACAGCGGAGCGGCAAAGTGACCTCGGTCGACAAATCCAATGTGCTCGAAACTTCGCGGCTGTGGCGAGGTGTGACCACCGAGCTCATGGCGCGCGAGTTTCCCGATGTGCAGGTGGAACACCTGCTGGTGGATGCTGCAGCGATGCACCTGCTGTCGCGGCCGGCCGAGTTTGACGTGATTGTTACCGAAAACATGTTTGGTGACATCCTGACCGACGAAGCGTCCATGCTCGCAGGCTCGATGGGCATGCTGCCATCAGCTTCGGTCAATGACGGCACGGTCGGCCTGTACGAACCCATCCATGGCTCGGCACCCGACATCGCCGGGCGCAACCTTGCGAATCCCTGCGGCACGATTCTCAGCGCCGCGATGCTGCTGCGCCTGGCGCTAGGCCTGCACGACGAGGCTGCAGCCGTTGAACAGGCCGTACTGAGCGCGCTGAGCGCCGGGCTGCGCACCGGCGATATCGCCGGCAGAGGCCAGCCTGCGGTGGGGACCCGGGAAATGGGGGCCGCAATCGCCGCTGCCGTCTGAAGCGGTTCAGCAGGCCCCCTGCCCGGCTTCGACCGCTGAATTTGCCCTCCCCTGCGGCCTGTGTTAATGTGCTAGCGTTTTAACACGCTAGTACATTATTAACCTACCCGTGACGGGCCCGCACCATGAAAGAACATCGCGTTTATGACCCGGGTGAAGAACTCGCCGTCGCCGACGAGCTCTTCAGGGCTGTATTGCTGCTGGACACACTCGACGAATGCCGCGCCTTCTTTCAGGATCTGTGCACGCCGGCCGAGCTGCAGGCCATGAAAGATCGCTGGCGAGTCGCCGAACTATTGGCCGCTGGCCTCACCTATCGGGATATCCGCGCCAAAACCGGCGTCAGCGTCGCCACCGTGGGGCGGGTCGCCCGCTGTCTCAACGAACCACCGGCCGGGTACGCGGCAGTATTGAAAAAAATGGATAAAACCGTATGACCACTTCCGGCACGCCGCGCATTAAGATCGCGATTCAGAAATCCGGCCGACTGACCGAGCTTTGCCTTGAGCTGTTGCATCAGTGCGGCCTGAAGTATTCGCGCGGGCGCGACCAGCTGATTGGCTTCGGGGAGAACATGCCGGTGGATTTCCTGCTGGTCCGCGACGACGACATTCCGGGCCTGGTCCGCGACGATGTCTGCGACCTCGGTATTTGCGGACTCAATGTGCTGGAGGAAAAACGCCTGGAATATCGGGCAGCGGGTGTTGCCGAGCCCTTCCGGCTGATTCAGAAACTGGATTTCGGGCATTGCCGGCTTGCCTTCGCCTACCCGGAGGAATCCACGCTGCGGAAAACCGGCGACATTAATGGCGAAACCATAGCCACCAGCTATCCGCTGATTGTCACCGACTACCTGCAGCGCAACGGTCTCAAGGCGTCGGTTATTGAGTTCAGCGGTGCGGTTGAAATTGCCCCGAGTCTCGGACGTGCCGGAATGATCTGCGACCTGGTGTCCTCCGGCGCCACGCTGGCAGCGAACCGCCTGGTCGAGGGCGAAACGCTGCTCGACAGCGTGGCCTGCCTCATCCAGACACCGGTGGCTATACCGGCCGAAAAGGCGGAATGGGTCAACCGCTTGGTCGAACGGATTGCCGGCGTTCAGGAAGTGCGTGGCAGCAAATACATCATGATGCACGCCCCGCGCGCGGCGCTGGCAGAAATCTCCGCGCTGCTTCCCGGTGCCGAAGCACCGACCGTGCTGCCGTTGGACGAATTCACGGACAAAGTCGCGGTCCATGTCGTTTGCCGCGAGAATGTGTTTTGGGAAACGCTGGAACAACTTAAAGCGGCGGGTGCCAGCTCGATACTCGTCCTGCCGATTGAGAAAATGCTGGCCTGAGCCGGCCCCTATCGAGCGACACCATGAACAGACTGGCGACACGCGCAACCTGGAGCACCCTGACCGCAGACGAGCAAAGCAAGCTCTTGCAGCGCCCGGCCGTAGCGGCCGGGCCCGAGACGCACGACAGCGTGCGGGCAATTTTGGCGGCAGTGCGCGCGGAAGGCGATACGGCGCTCCGGCGACTTACCCTGCAGTACGACGGTGCCGCCGTGACGAGCTTCCGGGTTGCCGAACAGGAGCTGGCCGCGGCTCGAGCAGCGCTGACAGGCGACCAGCTCAGGGCCATTGCGACCGCCATCGCTAATGTCCGCACCTATCACGAAGCGCAGCGCGGTGAGCCTTACCGGGTAACTACCACTCCCGGGGTCGTGTGCGAGCGGATTTTCCGCCCCGTTCCGGCGGTGGGGCTGTACGTGCCGGCAGGCACGGCGCCGCTGCCGTCCACCGCGATCATGCTGGCGGTGCCGGCGACGCTGGCCGGCTGCCCGACGCGGGTGATCTGCACGCCCCCGCGTCCGGACGGCACCGCCGACCCGGCTGTTCTGGCGGCGGCGCAGGCCGCCGGGGTGGACGAGATATACAAACTCGGCGGTGCGCAGGCGATTGCCGCGATGGCTTATGGAACTGCAAGCATTCCCAAGGTGGATAAAATTTTTGGCCCGGGCAATGCGTGGGTGACGGCGGCCAAAACTCAGGTAGCCGCCGATCCCGGCGGTGCGGCGCTGGATATGCCCGCCGGGCCGTCGGAAGTGATGGTCGTGGCCGATGCCGGCGCCGACCCGCGTGCTGTCGCGCTGGATTTGCTATCGCAGGCGGAGCATGGCGCCGACTCGCAGGTCATACTGGTGACGGACAGCGCTGCCCTGGCTGCGGCGACCGATACCGAAATTGCCGAGGCCCTGCAGCAACTGCCCCGGCGCGCCATCATTGAGGCGTCACTGGCCCATAGCCGCTGCATACTCGTCGACGATATTGCCGCCGGGATCGCGGTCGCCAACCGCTATGCGCCCGAGCATCTCATCGTTCAGGTTGATAACCCGCGTCAGTGGCTGGATGCCATCGTGAATGCCGGCTCGGTCTTCCTGGGTCCGTTCACACCGGAGGCCGTGGGCGATTACTGCAGCGGCACGAACCACGTGTTGCCGACCTACGGCTACGCGCGCTCCTACAGCGGCCTGTCGCTGGCCGATTTCCAGAAACGCATGTCCGTCCAGGAGCTGAGCGCAACCGGCGCGCGCGCTCTGCAACCCGTCGTCAGCACGCTGGCCCGGCTTGAGGGACTCGACGCGCATGCGCGCGCCATGGAAGTGCGCATTGAGCGTCTCGATGCGGCCGCCACCCGGGAGCCGCAGCCATGAATATAACCGCGCTGGCCCGGCCGGCGATTGCGAACCTCAGGCCCTACTCAGCCGCTAGTTATGCCGCTGGCCTGGTGCGACTGAACGCAAACGAAACACCGTGGCCGGCGCCGGGCAGCGCTGCTGACAGCACGCTGAATCGCTATCCGCCGGAGCGCCCGACGGAACTCACAGCCGAACTGGCTGAGTATTACGGCGTCGCGACTGACGAGGTGCTGGTGACGCGCGGCAGCAGTGAAGCTATCGACCTGCTGATCCGCTGTTTCTGCGAGCCGGGTGAGGATGCGATTGTCATTACTCCACCGACCTTTGGCATGTACCGCGTATACGCCGATGTACAGGGCGCTCGCGTCCATGAAGTGCCCCTGCTGAAGGAACGGGGCTGGGCCCTGGATGCGGATGAGATCGTCCGGCACTGGCCCGACGACGGCAAGGTGCTGTTTATTTGCAGTCCCAACAACCCCACCGGAACCCCGGTAGCCACCGAGGAGATCGCGTTGATCGCGCGCCTGCTCAGTGGCCGGGCGCTCGTGGTGGTGGACGGTGCCTATACAGAGTTCGGCGACAGCGACCCGACTTCACTCCTGCTGAATTCAGCCGACTTCAACAATGTGGCCGTCCTGCGCACATTATCAAAAGCGTTCGGCCTCGCCGGCGCTCGCTGCGGTGCTTTGCTGGGCCCCCCGGAGCTGGTCCGCATGGTCGGTTGCGTATTGCCGCCCTACGCTTTCGCGCAACCGTGCATCGATGCGGTCCGCCGGTGTCTGCGGCCTGATGCCCGGCAGCAGGTTGCGGAGCGGGTCGCGACGCTGACAGCCGAGCGCAACCGGCTGGCGGCGGCGCTGGCGAAACTACCCTGCGTTGCCGAGGTATACCCGTCGGCGGCCAACTTTTTGCTGGTAGCCGTCGCCGATGGCGAGCGCTTCGAACAACAAGCTCGCGACGGCGGTGTGCTGGTCCGCAACTTTGGCGCTCAGCTGCCGGGTTGCATTCGCATCACGGTGGGCACCCCGGCGCAAAATGATCAACTGCTGCGGAGCCTTGACGGCCTATGAGCAAGCAACGAATAGCCTTCCTCGACCGCGACGGCACACTGGTGCGTGAACCCGCCGATCAGCAGGTCGACCGGCTCGACAAAATCGAGCTGCTTCCCGCCGTTGTGCCGGCGCTGCTGCGGCTGCGCGACGCCGGCTTTCGGTTCGTCATGGTGTCCAATCAGGACGGACGCGGCACAGCGAGTTTTCCAGAGCCCGATTTCCGCATCACGCATAATTTCATCTTGCGGCTGCTGGAATCTCAGGGCATCCGTTTTGATGAAGAGTTCATTTGTCCGCATTTTGAAACTGACCGGTGCACATGCCGCAAACCCAGCGCCGGCCTGCTCGGTAACTTTTTCGCGCGCGTCGCCGTGGACCGCGATCGCAGTATTGTCGTTGGCGATCGGGAGACCGATCTCGAGTTTGCACGCAATATCGGCGTCCCCGGCTTTCGCATTGACCCGGACAAACCCGATGCCTGGCCTAACCTCGTCCGGGCGTTGCTGGACGCACCGCGGGTTGCGCGGGTGGTGCGCACAACTCGTGAGACCGACATTACGGTGGAGGTCGATCTCGATACGCCCGACCCGATTGCAATAGATACCGGGATTGGCTTCTACGACCACATGCTGGAGCAGGTGGCGAAGCATGCCGGTTTTTCACTGCGGCTCAGCTGCCGCGGTGATCTTGAAGTTGACGAGCATCATACCGTCGAAGATGTCGCGCTGGCGTTAGGACAGGCCATTCGGACGGCGCTGGGCGACAAACGCGGCATCGGGCGCTTCGGCTTCCTGTTGCCGATGGATGAGACCGAGGCCCAGGTATCGCTGGATATCGGCGGACGACCCTATCTGGTGTTTACCGGCGAGTTCCCGCGTAGCGAGGTCGGCGGCCTCCCCACCGAGCTGGTGCCCCACTTCTTCAGGTCATTCGGTGAAACCCTGGGCGCCGCCATTCAAATTAAGGTTGCGGGCGAAAACACCCATCACATGGTCGAGGCGTGCTTTAAAGGTCTCGGTCGCGCGATGCGCGGCGCGCTGCGGCGTGAAGGCAACGACCTGCCGAGCACGAAGGGAACGCTGTAATGCCAGCAGCTGTAGCAGTGGTGGACAGCGGCGGCGCCAACATCGCATCACTGCGATTCGCACTGCGGCGACTCGGTCACGACAGCGTACTGACAACCGACCCGCAGCTCATTGCTGCGGCTGAGCGCGTTATCCTGCCGGGTGTCGGCGCGGCCCGGGACGCTATGCAGAAATTGCAGGCAGCCGACCTCGTTGAGACACTGCGCAGTTTGACTCAGCCGCTGCTGGGTATCTGTCTGGGTATGCAGTTGCTGTTCGAGCATTCTGAAGAAGACGGCGCGGACTGCCTCGGCATTATCGGCGGTCAGGTTCGCAAGCTGGATGTGGCGGACGATCAGCCCGTGCCGCATATGGGGTGGAATCGGGTCACCAAAGCCCGCAATGCGGCGCTGCTCGACGGCATCCCGGATGGCGCGCACTTCTACTTTGTGCACAGTTATGCAGCCGATATCGTAACGAGCACAACCGGCATAACCAGCTATGGTCGCGACTTCACCTCCGTCGTACGCCAGGGCAATTTTATGGGCACGCAGTTTCACCCTGAACGGTCAGGGCCACGCGGTGCACAACTGCTCGATAATTTCATGCGCCTCACTTAGCGCCCGACAGACAGGAACTGATGTGGAAGTAATTCCGGCTATTGATTTGCTCGACAACAAGGTAGTGCGGCTGTTCAAAGGGGACTTTGGACAGGTCACCGAATACCCTGAAGCGCCGGTGATGGTCGCGCAAAGCTACAATCGGGCGGGCATCAGCTCGCTGCACGTGGTCGACCTGAACGGCGCGCGCACCGGGGTGCCTGCGCATCTGGAGGTCATTACCGAGATCACCGCAACCGTCGGACTCGCGGTACAGGTCGGCGGCGGCATCCGCCGCGTCGATCAGGCGCGTGCGCTTATCAGCGCGGGCGCGGAGCGCGTGGTGATAGGCTCGACGGCGGCAAGGGACCCGGATGCCGTGATTCGCTGGTGCGGCGAACTCGGCCCGGACTCCATCATTATCGGGGTCGATGTCGCGCTAGCGCCTGGCCTTGACCCCATCGTGCAGACCGCCGGCTGGACGCAAAGCAGTAACCAGTCACTCTGGTCGCTGATGGATTATTTTATGGCAGCGGGGGTGCGGCATTTCCTGTGCACCGACATATCCCGGGATGGGACGCTGACGGGTCCCAATCTTGGCCTGTACCGCGAATGCAATGCGCGCTACCCCGCCGCGCAAATCATTGCCTCGGGCGGGATCAGCCAGGCCAGCGAACTGCCGGAACTGGCCGCCACCGGCGTCGCCAGCGTGGTTACCGGCAAGGCGCTGCTCGACGGCCGATTGACGATTGCGGAGATAGAGCAATTCTTGCAAAGCGCATAATTCCCTGCCTGGACGTCCGCGACGGCAAAGTCGTAAAAGGCGTGCGGTTCCGCGACCACGAGGTCGTGGGCGACATTCTCGCATTGGCGCAGCGGTACCGCGATGAGGGCGCGGATGAACTCGTGTTCTACGACATTACCGCCAGCCCGGAGGATCGCTCGGTAGATCGAACCTGGGTCAATCGGGTCGCGGAGCTGCTCGATATCCCGTTTTGCGTAGCGGGTGGCATTCGCACACTGCGCGATGCCGAAGAGGTGCTTAACTTCGGCGCCGACAAGATATCCGTGAACAGCCCGGCGCTGGCGCGGCCCGCGCTCATTGATGAACTGGCACGGCGCTTTGGCTCGCAATGCGTCGTCGTGGGAATAGACAGCCTCGCCGAAAACGGTGAGTACATGGTTTATCAGAATACCGGCGACCCCACCAAAACGCAGCTGGCCGGTCGCGCCACGCTTGACTGGCTGCGCGAGGCCCAGGACCGCGGCGCGGGTGAATTTGTTCTGAACTGCATGAATCAGGACGGGGTACGCAACGGCTACGATATCGACCAGCTGGCCGAAATGCGGGCTGCCTGCCATGTACCGCTGATCGCCTCTGGCGGTGCCGGCGCCCTGGAGCATTTCGCAGCCGTGTTTAGCGCAGCCCGGGTCGACGGCGCGCTCGCCGCCAGCGTGTTTCACAAACAACTGATCGAAATCGGCGCGCTGAAATCCTATCTAGCCGCTAACGGCATTGAAGTGAGGTTGACTTGAGTAAGCAAACGCATGAGTTTCTCCCGGTACTGGAAAGCGTCATCGCGGCGCGGCGCGCGACCGACCCTGAGGCCAGTTACACGGCTTTGCTGCTCAGTCGCGGCACCCCCTATATCGCCCAGAAAGTTGGCGAGGAGGCTGTGGAGCTAGCGATAGCAGCAGTCCTCGGCGAACGCGAACGCACGGTTTCCGAGGCGGCCGATCTACTGTACCACCTGCTGGTGCTGTTGGCCGATGCCAACTTGTCACTGGCTGACGTCAGTGCCGAGCTCGCGCACCGGCACGCACAATCCTGAGACCGACACCGTTGGCAAAGTCAAATTCCTATGTATAAAAATCTGCGTTTCTATCGCGTATTCAGTCCCTGGCCCGCCACCGAAGCCGCTGTCGATGCGCGCCTCGAACGCAATGCCTTCAAGCCCTGCGGTCCCTACACCGAGCGCAGCTCAGGCTGGGAAGTGCCGCACGGTGATGCGCTGTGCCGCGGCGTAAACGGCGCACATTTCCTGCAGCTGCGCACGCAGAGCCGGGTGTTGCCCGCTGCTGCGATTCGCGAAGCGCTGGAAGAACGCATCAGCGACTACGCTGCGCGCATGCAGGAGCCGCCATCGCGCCGCGAAGTACGCCGGTTGCAGGGCGAGATCCGCGACGAACTGCTGCCACAGGCGCTGCTCAAGTCGGAGCGTATTCAGGGCTGCTTCCTGCAGTCCGAACAGGTTTTGTGCATTGATGCCGGCAGCGATGGCAAAGCCGAACGGTTTCTCGACCAGCTCCGGCCGTGCATGGAGCAGTTCGAGTTTGCGCCGCTTGAGTTTAATAAGCCGCTGGCACCCCTGCTGACCGCCCTGCTCCTCGGTGAGCATATCCCGGGCCTGCAGCTGGGCTACGAGTGCCGGATGCAGGATGTCAGCGACAAGGCAGCGGTCGCCGTCTGGCGTAATGTCGACCTGCAGGCCGCCGATGTGCAACAGCATCTGGCGGCGAGCATGAAGTTGACGCATCTGGCGGTTGACTTCGAATCGCTGCTGGGCGGCGTGCTCAGCGAGCTCGGCACGGTGAGTAAAATCAGGCTCCCGACACGCAGCGACGACGAAACCGCCAGCGAAACCGACCCGCTCGCCCGTGCCGATGCCGACTGTGTTTTGCTGAGTGGCGCAGTACGCGGGTTGCTGCAGCTGTTAAGTAAGCAGTTGGGGGGATTCAGAACCGGGGGAGACGCCGCCGGAACGCAAGCGAGCGCCGCTTAAGATCCGTTACCGGACCAGACGCTGGCCGCGGTTATTGCCGCCAGCGTCGGAGTGCCCGCGTACCGCATGGTGCGTTCCAGCTCGGACTGCAGAATTTGCAGGCACTTGGCCACACCGGCTTCCCCGCCGGCGCCAAGGCCCCAGAGGTATGGCCGGCCTATAGCTACGGCCGACGCTCCCAACGCCAGGGCGCGAAACGCATCGGCACCGCGGCGAATGCCGCCATCCAGCAGAACGGGCAATTTACCGTCGATTTCAGCCAGCACCTCGGGCAACACGTCGAGCGTACCGCGACCATTGCCTTCCTGTCGGCCACCGTGATTCGACACAACAATCGCATCAATGCGCTGCCGGCGACATAGCCGTGCATCTTCGGCGGTCACAATCCCCTTGAGGACCACGGGAAGTTGCGTCTGGCCGCGCAGCCAGTCGACGTCTTGCCAGGTAAATGCCGGGTCGCCGATACTTTTCTTGCCCTGGTAGCCGCTGAAATTGCCGAGGCGCGCGGGACCGCGCGTAGCGCCCGGTTCCGGATGCATCCGGAACCACCGTGCGGCCTCATGGTTGCCGCGCGTCGGACCATCAATGGTCAGGACCAAAGCCCGGCAACCCGCCGCCTCCGCCGCACGCACCAGGCTGAGCATGAAATCGCGATTCGCAGAGGGGTACAACTGCAGCCAGGTTGGACCGCCTTCGGCTGCGATCTCGGCAATCGAATAGTTGCTCAACATGGCGGCAATCAACAGATGACCAGCGCTGCGCGCGGCTCTGGCGACTGCCAGTTCGCCGTCCGGATGCAGTTTCTGGTGGTCACCCGCCGGCGCCAGCAAAATCGGCGACGCGAGGCGTTCGCCCAGCAGTTCCACGGAGGTATCGACTGTCGTCACGTCAATCAGTCGGCGCGGCCTGATGCGCACGCGCTCGAACGCCTCGCGGTTAGCCCGCTTGGTGAGACCGTCGTCCGCGGCGCCCACGATAAAATGATACGCATCGTCGTCCAGCTGCTGCCGGGCCAGCTGATCAAGCTGCCGAATGTTCAGCACCTCGCGCAGCGAGGCCGGCCGGGCCAGCTCCGGGCGTGCGCGCGCCGTGGTCGGCAGCACAGCCAGTCCGGCTGTGCCCAGCAGACCTGTGGCGCCGCGGGCCACGGCCAGGGCCGTGCCGGACAGCAAGCCGGTGGTTGCGGCGCGCCGCGACAGTGCTTCGCGGGCAGGCGGGCTACGCCGAGGCATGGTACTTGCCGCCTGCAGCAAGGAGTTCGCGCGCGCAGTCGTCAGCGCCGGCAACGTTGATGCCTATATTGGCCATTTCTTCCCACCCATGCGGCGTGAAATTCGAAATAGCGCCCTTGATCGCCATGACCCGGAAATCGCGGGCACTGGCCTCATAGACTGTCGCGCGCACACAGTTGGGATAGTTGCAGCCCACGATTACCACGGTGTTCACCTGCAGCGCCTCCAGTTTGGCCTGCAACGGAGTGCCGTAGAAGGCCCCCCAGCGCGGCTTGTAGACATACCATTCCGCCTCGCCCACGGGCTGCAGTTCGCCGTTTAACAGCGCTTCGTCATCCGGGTCCGGAGCCCCCGCCGGCAATAGTGCCGGCGCGATTCTGCGGCCGCTGCTGCCGGCCAGAAAAAACTGCTGCCCGGCCGCCAGCGGGCTCCGCCGGCAGAGTTCCGCATTGGAGCCGTCCGGTCGGTAGAGGCGCAACACGTGGAATACCGGGCGCTCCGCCTGCCGAAACGCCGCGCAGAGTCGGGCCATCTCCGGCAGGGCCGCTGACGTGCCGGGAATTTCGAAGGCCTGACCATCAAGCGTATCCAGCTGCACGTCGATAGTGAGCAGCGCTGCCGCTGAGAAATCAGCTGCAGTCCATTGATCTGTCATCATTTCAGTTGCGTCGCAGTTCCAGCAAGCGGTTGTCGGGCCCGACGAGCAGCTCAAACCGCCCCTGCACTCCTTCATGGGTCACAAAACTTCGCAGCCGGCCCGCGGGAAAGCGCACCGTGCGGCCGGTCAGCTGGTCGCGCGCCAGCACCGTGTTGGCGGCCCCGGCGTATAGCCGCTCGAATTCCGCCGCGGGTATCGACAGAACCACGACGTAGCGCTGCCGGGTGCCGGCCATCTGAATCGCACCTTCAGCGCATCGAGTCGCACAAATCGTCATCAGCATTGTCAGCCGTCGCGGCATACTGCTCGGCCATCTGCTGAAACGGCATAGCCGCGAGCATCTGCGGCAAATCCTTGGCGCACGCGCGCGCTTGCTGCACCGCGGGCGCTGCGCTCAGCTCACGGCCGAAATCCAGAGCAACCTCAAGCGCCTCGCTTTCCCGGCCCGCTTTACAGAGCTGCTCCAGTTGGTCACGGACTTCCTCACCCCGCGCCTCCAGCTGATCCAGTTCCGCCTCGTCGATCTTCGCCATGCACTGCTGCATGGCCTGCGCCTGCTGCATCATTTTCTGCATATCGGCCTGGCTCGGCATTTTGGACGGATCAAAACTCGGCATGGACTGTGCCATGGCCAGGCCGGCCGCAGCACTGCACGCGGCGAGCCCCAAAACCACAAACTTACGCATCACTGTCGACTCCCTTTTTGTCGTGCGTGAGAGGTCAGATCATAACCTCAGATGCCGGCTCGCGCAGATTGTATCGTGAGCTCATCACATAGCCGTAGGCGCCCGCATTGGCGATCAGCAGCACATCACCCTCCGTTGCGGCCGGCATCAGCCGGTCATTCCCCAGCCGATCACCGGTTTCGCAAATCGGCCCCACGACGTTGACCAGCATCGTTGCGGGTTCGCCGTAGCGGGTGAGATTCGTGATTTCGTGATAGGCCCCGTACAGCGCAGGCCGAATTAAAGAGTTCATGCCGGTACTGACTCCGACGTAGGCGACATCGCCCTTGCCCTTCACCTGCGTCACGGTGGCCAGCAAAACACCCGCCTGAGCCACAATGTAGCGGCCCGGCTCCAGCCAGATTTCCAGATGCCGGTAACGACTGCGAACGCCCAGCAGACTAGCGTCCAGCGCAGCCATATCCAGTGGCTGCTGACCGGGCTTTTCCGGAATGCCGAGGCCACCGCCGATATCCACGAACCGCACGCTCGGGAAATCGGCCGCCAGCTCTGCCAGCGTAGTGGCGACCTCTTCCCAGTTGTCCGCCTGCAGAATGCCGCTGCCGTTATGTGCATGCAGGCCGACGACCTCAGCACCGGCCGCGGCGACCAACTGCCGGGCTTCTTCCAGCTCAAACAGGGGGATCCCGAACTTCGAATGCACACCGCCGGTCTTGACATGCTCGTGATGACCGCGCCCATGGCCCGTATCCAGCCTTAGCAGGATCTCACGCCCGGCAAACACCTCACCCCAGTGTCGCAGCGGGTGGAGGTTGTCGAGCGTGACCCACACCCCGCGCTCGAGTGCGTAGGCGTATTCTTCGCGGGCCGCAAAATTGGGGGTAAACAAAATACGCTCGCGGTCGATCTCCGGGAACAGCTCGCAGACGAGATCCAGCTCGCCGGGCGATACCACCTCAAAATTGGCACCGGCGTCGTGCACTGCGCGCAGCACTTCCGGGTTGGAATTGGCTTTGATGGCATAAAACACCCGGTCGACGGCCTGCAACGCCCGCAGGCGGCCGACGGCGGCTGTGATCGAATCGCGATGGTAAACGTAGGCCGATGCCCGTTCGGCCGCGATACCGAGCAGCGCCTCACGCTGCTCAAGCCACCACAATTCGCCGGGCGGTGCGGTTGCCGCGGGTTTATCGCCGGTAACCAGCGCCTGCCAGGTCGGCCCGAACACGGCGTCGTTCTCCGGTGGCCGGATCAACTTGCGGTGCAGGTTTTGCACCAGCTTGTGGGCCTGATCAGCGTCGACAACGAAGCTCAGGTTGAGATCGCTGGCGGCCTGACTCAGCAAATGAATACGGTTTTCGGCGAACGCCTCGAGCGCGGGGCCGATCTCCGGCAGCATCGCACGAATTTTCTGGCCCACGAGACTGACCACGGCCACATCCTGCTGCACGCGCACACGGCAGAGCCGCGCAAGATTGTGCTGCAGACGCTCCAGCATACCGGCATCCATCGAGTTGGCGTTGGGATCGAGCGTGACGGTAACGTTGCTTTCAGAAGTAGAAACCAGATCAATAGATAGGCCTAAATCACTGAAAACCTTAAATGCATCAGTGAGGAAGCCCACTTGCTGCCACATGCCCAGCGTTTCCATGGAAACGAGGGTGATACCGCTCCGCGTGGAGATAGCTTTGACCCGCGGCGCATCGTCACCCGCGTCCATGGCAATCACCGTGCCATCGTCGCCCGGCCGCGCGGTGCACTTGATCCACACCGGTATTCCGGCGCGGCGCGCCGGCGAAATCGACCGCGGGTGCACCACGGACCCGCCGGTCGAGGCGATCTCCTGCGCCTCCTCGTAGCGCAGCGCCTTCAGCAGGCGGGCGCCGGGGACCGTCCGCGGGTCGGCGCTGAACACCCCGGGCACGTCCGTCCAAATCTCCAGACGCTCGGCCTGCAAACGCGCTGCAAAATAGGCACCGGACGTGTCCGAGCCGCCCCGGCCCAGCAGCACCGTCTCGTCACGACCGTTGCGGGCAATAAAGCCCTGGGTCAGGACCACCGGCGCCAGCGCAGCCAGTTGCGCCTGCAAATGCGGGTCGGCATCCTGACTGCAGACAGCCGACAGGAACGACGCCCGCTCCGAGACACCGGCATTGTCGATACAGCACAACGAATCGCGGGCGTCATGCCAGTCGAGCTCAATACCCTGCGTACGGAGCCAGGCGGCGCCCAGCCGGGTGGCCATCAGTTCGCCGCTGGCCATAATTTTGGCGTGGACGCGGGGGCTCACTTCGCGAACCAGACGCACCCCGGCCAGCAACTGCTCAAGTGCCGACAGATGCTCTTCCAGCAAGACTCCGGCATCGATTTTGAGGTCTGCGGCCAGCTGCAGATGCTGGCGACGAATCGCGCCCAGAACCTGCTCGTAATCACCCGCCTGCGCATCGCGCATGACCTGCTCGAGCGCGTTGCTAACGCCGGCCAGAGCGGAATGCACGACCAGCACGCGCAAACCCTCGTCACGGCGCGCCCGGATCAGGTCGCGAATATGCAGCCAGTTAGCGGCACTGGCGACGCTGGTACCACCAAACTTCAGCACCACCCAGCGGGGTGCGGTCTGCGTAGCTGCGGTCACGGCGGCAGCCTGCAGTTAACCCGTCTTGACCGGGGGCTGGACCCCCGTCACAGCGCCTTCAGACGCCGAGCTGACGAGCCGGGCGTACTTGGTCAGCACGCCTGGCATGGTGTCTTTTTCCGGCAGGCGCCAAGCGGCACGGCGCGCTTCGAGCTCGGTCGCGGACACCGCGACATCGATGGTGCGAGTCTCGGCATTGATCGTAATCTCATCGCCGTCGTTGACCAGCGCCAACGGGCCGCCGACAGCAGCCTCGGGCGTCACGTGTCCGACCACAAAGCCATGACTGCCACCGGAGAAGCGGCCATCCGTAATAAATGCCACTTTGTCACCTAAGCCCTTGCCCATAATCGCTGCGGTCGGACTGAGCATCTCCCGCATGCCGGGGCCACCCTTCGGGCCCTCGTAGCGAATGACCACGACATCCCCGGCGACAACGCGCCCGTCAAGAATAGCCTGCAGGCCCTCCTCCTCCGAACTGAAGACCCGGGCCGTGCCGGTAAAGCTGACCCCTTCCTTGCCGGTGATCTTGGCCACCGCACCCTCGGGCGCCAGGTTGCCGTACAGAATGACGAGATGACTGTCTTTTTTGATAGGCGCTGCCAGCGGCATAATAATGTCCTGATCCGCCGGATAGTCGGCAACGTCCGCAAGGTCCTCGGCCAGAGTCTGACCGCTGACCGTCAGACAGTCGCCATGCAGCAGGCCCGCATCGAGCAGACGTTTCATCAACGGCCGGATACCGCCGATCTGGATCAACTCCGACATCGTGTAGGTACCGCTCGGCTTCAGGTTGGCCACCACCGGAACCCGTGCCCCGATACGAGTGAAATCATCCAGCTCCAGCGGCACACCGGCCTCGCGCGCAATAGCCAGCATATGCAGCACGGCATTGGTCGAACCGCCCAGCGCTATCACCACGGTGATCGCATTCTCGAAGGCCTCCCGCGTCAGAATTTTCGCCGGGGTGATGCCCTGCTTGACGAGATTGACCACGGCCGCGCCGGCCCGCTCGCAGTCGGTAAGTTTGGTCGACGAAATCGCATCCTGAGCCGAACTGTTGGGCAGGCTCATGCCCAGCGCTTCGATCGCCGACGCCATTGTATTGGCCGTGTACATGCCGCCACAGGACCCGGGCCCGGGGATAGCCGTGCGCTCGACTTCCAGCAACTGTGCCTCGGACACGCTGCCGCTGGCCACGCCGCCTACGGCCTCAAATACGGAGACAATGTCACGTCGCTGCGGACCCGGCTGAATGGTGCCGCCGTAAACAAAAACCGCAGGCCGATTGAGGCGGGCAATCGCCATCATGCAGCCCGGCATGTTCTTGTCACAGCCGCCAATCGCGACCAGGCCGTCGAAGCCCTCGGCACCGACAACCGTCTCAATAGAGTCCGCGATGACCTCGCGCGACACCAAGGAATAGCGCATGCCCGGCGTGCCCATGGAGATCCCGTCAGAGACGGTAATCGTGCTGAACTGCACCGCTTTGCCACCACTGGCGTTGACGCCGCGCTCGGCCTGATCAGCAAGCTTGTCGAGGTGCATATTGCACGGCGTCACCATGCTCCATAACGAGGCGATGCCGATCTGACTTTTCTTGAAATCGCCGTCCTCGAAACCCACTGCGCGCAGCATTGCCCGACTGGGAGCCTGCGCAACGCCGTCCACGACTACACTGGAGTATTTTCGGGTCGAATTATCCTGCTCACTCATCGCCTTAACCGCTGTTTTGCTCGAGCGCGCATTGTACACACACGGCGGCGCAGCGACACGTTTTGCGCGCCAGAGAGCGGGGCCGGGCCGCTATTACTCCGCGGCGGAGCCCGCAGCCCGCTCCGGGAGAATCTTGCCGGGGTTCATAATGCCCTGCGGGTCCAGCGCGAGCTTGATCTCGCGCATGAGCTCAATCTCAACGGGACTCTTGAGGCGCTTCATCTCAGCTGTTTTGAGCACGCCGACGCCGTGCTCGGCACTAAAGCTGCCTCCCAGTTCCGCGGCGAGTGAATGCACCTGCTCGCTGAGTTCGACCCAGCGGGCCAGAAAATCGCCAGGTTCCATAGCGACGGGCTGCGACAGGTTGTAGTGCAGGTTGCCGTCCCCCAGATGGCCGAAAGCAACCGGCCGGATACCGGGCACCACAGCCTGCACCAAAGCATCAGCGCGCTCCAGAAATTCGGGCATGCGGGTAATCGGCACCGAGACATCGTGCTTGATACTCGCCCCGGCGCTCTTCTGTGCCTCCGATATGCCGTGGCGCACCCGCCAGAAATCTCGCCGCTGCGCGTCGCTGTGCGCCAGCACGGCGTCTGCCAGCAAACCGTCGGCGAGCGCCGCGGCCAAAAACGTCTCCAGTTGGGCGTCGAGCTCCGCCTGCTCGCGGGCACCCGCAAACTCCAGCAGCACGTACCAGGCATCCGTTTCGGGCAACGGATCGCGCGTGCCCGGCAGCGCCTCGACAACCATGTCTACCGCGACCCGCGGCAGCAACTCAAACGCAACTACCTCATCACCAATGCGCTGCCTCGCGGCAGCATAGACCTGCACCGCGGCCGCTGGGTTCGTTACAGCCAGCCAGGCCGTGGCCATGCTGCGTGGCTGCGGAAACAGCTTGAGTGTAGCGGCCGTCACCACTCCCAGTGTGCCCTCGGCGCCGATAAACAGCTGCTCGAGCGCGTAACCCGTGTTGTCCTTGCGGAGCCCGCTGAGCCCGTCAAACAGCCGGCCATCGGGGAGTACCACCTCCAGCCCCAGCACCAGCTCGCGCGTGTTTCCAAAACGCACCACGTTGGTGCCGCCCGCATTGGTCGAAATATTGCCACCGATCTGACAGGAACCCTCGGCCGCGAGGCTCAACGGAAAATACAGACCAACGGCCGCCACCGCTGCCTGCAGATCCGCAAGTACGACGCCCGCCTCCACCGTGACGGTGAAATTATCGCGGTCAATAGCGCGGATGCGATTCAGCCGGGAAGTGGACAACAGAATCTCGGGGCGCTGCGGATTCAGGCCGGGAACGGCACCACCCACCAATCCGGTATTACCGCCTTGCGGAACGACGGCCACGCCATGCGCCGCGCACAGACGCAGCACAGCAACTACCTCAGCCGTGGTCGCCGGCGCTACCAGCAGGGGCGTTGCACCGCGATACAGACCGCGCCATTCCGTCAGGTAAGGCTCCAGGTCCGCGGGCTTATCGAGCCAGCCTCCAGCGCCGACCGTCATTTTGAGCTGGTTGAGCAGCTCTGGCGCTATCGCTGAGTTCACCGTACTACCATCCGTTATTGTCTAAAGGCGGGTTAGATTAAGGCTTTTGGCGGTATGATGGAAAGCTCGTCAGTGGTCAGCGGAAACCACCATGAGCGACACGCACAAGAAGGATGGCGCGGCTGCAACAGGCCGCCACCGTATTATCGACACCACCTACCTGAGCCTGACGGGCCAGGACCTGTGGGGAGATCTCAACAGCGATCTGGACACACTGAGTCTGCGCGAACGCAGCAATATCGTGGAGCTCGACCGCGAGCTGCATAGCCATTGGGAGCTGGGACGCAACTTCCTGCTCGGGTGGTGTGCACACGGGGATGGTATGCAGCTGCTGATCGTCCCGCATTATACGGTCGCCGACTATGCGCTGGGCAGCGTGACGGAACCGCCGGGCAGCACGTCCCGCGACGAAGCGGCCAATTTCGTGATGGGCATGCTGTCGCGCAAGCGCCAGCTCAACCCCCGCCAGATGGAGACGGCTTCGCGGCTGATGGGCGTGGCGCCGACCCTGATCGCGCTCCGCCAGGCACTCACTGGTTCGCCCGCAGAGACACGGGTCATTGAGAAGCTGGTTACACGCTACGGCGTGCGCTACGTTCAAAACCGCGCAGTCGCACTGTTTGACATTGTTGGCTTCAGTTTACTGAGCCCGTTTGAGCAAATGACTCAGCTCAACAGCCTCTCCTACTCACTGAACTCCGCCCACAGCAAAATGCTCGACAAGAAAGTAAACGTGCGCTTCGCCCGGTCGAGCACGGGGGACGGCTTTTACATCTGGAACCGCGATCTCGGGGTCAGTGCCAATACCAACTTGTATCATCTGATGCACCTGGTACTGGCGGACAACGCGATTGCGCGCCGTAAAGCCCACAACCGCACGGTGCCCCTGCTGCGCACCGCGTTTCATGTGGGCAGCTGCTATGAGTTCCATCAGGCCGAGGGCCTGAACCCGACCGTTTTCAGCGATATTGTGGGTGACGTCACGATTGACCTCGCGCGAATGGTAGACCGCGCGCTTCCCGGGCAGGTTCTGGTAGGCGACTTTCAGGCAGCACTGCCCGGGGACAGCCCCGACACCCGCGTTGAACTCGATTCGGTGTCGTTTATCGACTTCGCGCAGCACAATTTGTCCCAGCTTAACGGGCTGGTGCTGTCGGGTGAGGCGATTCAGTCAATCAAGTGTTACCTGACCGGTGAGGCCTCAGGCGACGGTCAGTTCAGCATCCGTAAACTCAGCATTGAAGACAAACACGGCCTGAGTCACCTGGTGTTTAACGCTAAAATTAACATTTACCGCGACCATGCCGAGCCGATCCTGCTCGGCATCGAAGACCGGATACTGCGCGGCGATCACCTTGACATGTCGACCTTCTGTCACATTTTGCCTGAGCTGTCGCACTGATTCAGCGCTCGGCATCGGTTCCAGTATCCGCCTCCGACTCGGCCGCTGCGGAATCGGCAGCCGGGTTTGGCAAGGACAGATCCCAACCGCTGTGCTCATGCGCAAACATGACCCAGGTGCTGAGAAACAACGCCGCAATGATCGGCCCAATGACGAAGCCGGAGGCACCAAAAACCGTCAGCCCGCCCAGGGTTGACAGCAAAACCAGGTAGTCGGGCATCCGGGTATCGCGCCCCACCAGTATCGGCCGCAGCACGTTATCGACGAGGCCAATGACCACGACGCCAAACGCCAGCAGAATGCCGGCATCAACAAACTGCTGGTTGGCCGCCATGATCACCGCAGCCGGCCCCCAGACGAGCGCTGAACCCACGACCGGCAGGAGGGAAAGAATCACCATAACGACACCCCAGAACGAGGCGCCCTCGATGCCCAGCACCCAGAAGATCAGGCCGCCCAGTGAGCCCTGGATCAGTCCAATGACCAGCGTACCCTTCACTGTGGCCCGCGAGACCTCGGCAAATTTAGTGAGTAAGGCACGCTCGCGTTCGTCACCGAGCGGCAGCGCAATAATCAGGACTTCGAGCAACCGGTCGCCATCGCGGATAAAAAAATACAGCACGTAAAGCATGACTGCGAACTGCACCGCAAAGCGCGCAACATTCTGGCCGGTCGTCACAGCCAGCGAACCCACAAACTGGCTGCCCTTGACCGCCGCTGACGACAGGTTCTCGCGGATGCTCTCGGGGGTCACGCCAACTCGCGCCAGAAAGTCGTTGACTGCCGGCAGCTGCGCTCGAACCCAGTCCAGTGCAGCCGCCGGGTTGAGTTCGCCGCTTTCCACCCGCGTGTAGAAACTCGTGGCTTCGGTCAGCACCGAGGTGGCCACGAACCACGATGGGATGATGACCGTGATACACACAACCAGCAGGGTCAGCAGCGCAGCCGTATTACGACGCCGGGATGTCAGGCTAAGCGCCTTGGCATGCACCGGCTGAAAAATAACGGCGAGCGTCGCCGACCAAAACAGCGGCTGCACAAAGCCACTGAGCAAACCAAAGAAAGCCAGTGTCACGGCTGTCAGCAGCCCGATAAACGCGGCTTTTTCAAGATTCACAGCTTTTTCTCCCTGTGCACGGACCCGATTGCGATGATTTCCGGCCCTTACGCCAGGGCCGGCATAACGCGTTCTGCGATGAGTTGCATCGCGGCAGCGGGTTCAGCATACAGCCGTATCGCAAACTCGTTGAGCCCTGCGGCCTTGAAAGCCAGAAGCTCCTCCGTAATTTGGTCCACATCCTGTGGAGTACCCACGAAAGTCAGGTTCTCCACTAATTTTTCCACCAGCGCGTCGGGCACCCCTTCTATGACAGGGCTGTTTCGGGCATACGCCATCGCAAAGGCGTTAAAACTGGCCTCGACTTGTGCGCACTCGGCGGCATCCAGAAACGGCGAGATATACCAGTCCTCAAGCATCCCCCTGACAAACAGCTTGGCCCGGGCCTCCGCCAGCGCTTGTGCCCGGTCCGGAAACACATGCCATGCATACAGGTTGCTGACCGGGAAGTATTCGGTCCGGCCCTGCTCATGCAGCGATCCGGTTAGTGCCGCCATCGCCTCTGCGATCCGCGGCAAGGTCACGTCCGACATCATCACGCCGTCGGCAACCCGACCCGCCATACGCAACATCTGCGGTTTGGAAGCACCCACGTACAACATCGGAGGAGGCAGATCAGCCGTCCAGCTCGCCTGATAGTTAGCGACGCTGAATAACTCACCGTCGTAGCTGAATAGCCGGCCGGTCGCGGCGCCACGCACCAACTCGACCGCTTCACGCACGGCGCGCACCATGCGCGGCATCATGGCGCGGCGACCTGGCTTCATGCCGAGCCCGATCACGGTGCCACCGCCGCCACCGATCACAACCCGCGCGCGACCCTGCGCAGCCTCGTTCAGTGTCAGCAGCTGGTTCGCGATCTTGACCGGATGGAGTTCATAGGGACTGATTGCGATCGGCCCCATGCCGATGCGCTGCGAGCGGGCCGCCAGGGGCATGAAACTCATAAACGGATCGCGCGCGGCAATATGATTGGCAGTCCAAACATTTCCGAAGCCGAGGCGCTCCGCCAGCAAGCCGAGCTCAGCAAAAACGCCCGGAGACGCGGGCTCGAGCACCAGATCCAATCGCATAATCTGCCCTCAGGCAGTGACGTCGCCTAATCACTGCCCACATGTTCGAATATAAAGTCGCGCACCGCATACAGGCTGGTGTAAACCGCCCGGCCACCGCCGGTAGCGCACAGGTTACCATCGGTTGCGGTGGCGATGCCGACCACCAGCCAGCGACCGTCCAGCGTGCGCATCAGCATCGGTGAGCCACTGTCGCGAGCGCACGGCCCGGCGGTGTAGCGGTAGACATAGCGGGTACCCGCGCGGGCGTAGTCCTCCAGATAGATGCGCGCGGCGCGCAAGCGGTCCACGGGCTTGGCGGAGGACTCGGTCTTGCCCCAGCCGATAATGGTGGCAGCCACCCGGGAACGCAGCAGCAAGCGGCCGCTAATATCCGTCGCCAGTGCTGCTGGCCGGACATCGACCGACTCTGCGAGGTACAACAGGCCCACATCATTCTGCATGCTGTCGATCGAATACTGTGGGTGGCGAATGGCCCGCGTTACGGCCACACGTCGAGCAGCCGACCGCTCCGCGTCGCCAATCAGCACATAGCGGCCGCCGCTGGTGCAGTGCGCCGCCGTCAGCACCCAGCGCGGGTGAATGACAGTGCCGCCGCAGATACCGCCGGAGTCAGGGTCTACCACAGCCGCCGCCCACGGATACTGGCGGTCAAACAGGTCGTCGTCGACGGCCACAGCATTGACCAGCGGGTGAGCAGCCTGCGCAGCGAGCAACGCGAGGACGCCGACTAATGCTGATCGAACCCGGCTAGAAATTGACGGAAAGCCCCAGCGCCGGACCACGGTACTCATAGTCGATGTTGGCGAGCAGATCGCGTTTCTCGTAGTCGACGTCCACCCGGAAATCAGTGTAAGCCAGGTCGAACGCCAGATGCTCGAACGCCTGCCAGCGCACGCCGATACTGCTGTTCCATACGGAGCCATCGAAGTTCTCGTTGTCATCGAGGTCCAGGTCAACGGCAAAGTACCCTACATTGGCTGACAACAACCACTTTTCGCTGACAGCATACTTGAATCCGGTCGCGAGGGTCGGCAATGGCGCGGTTGCCCTAACGTTTTCGGATACAACGGTGCCCGGTGACACCGCCGCCCTCCCCTGCAGGCCGAAACCGAGCTCCTGTGCAGCAAGACCGACGCCCACATACCAGTCTTTCCGCGCATCCAGCAGAATTGAATAGCGGTAATTCAGCTCGACCGCTGTGATATCGAAGAATGCCTGTATCGGCGACGTCGTCGAAAACTGCTGCCCGTCAAAATTGATGACGATGTCCGAAACCTGCGAGCCGCTGCGGTCGAGTTTAAAATAGTTCAGCCCCAGTGCATGCCGCTTGAACACCCGCCATTCCAGAAATGCGAGCGCAGTCGACTTTGAGTCGGCGAGACCCAGGTCTCGCTCAAAGACGATGTTGGTCCCGGCGAGACCCTGTCTGTCCGAGGCGCTTACCTGAGTTTCGAGGTTCGGAAAAAACACGGCCGCGCCGACCCGGATACGGTCAAACGTCGGCCAGGCCTTGAAATCACTGTCATCTGCATATGCAGGAACGCACAGCAGCAGCCCGACGACACAGGTAAACCACTTCATAACCCATCCTCCGCAAACTATCGGGTACCGCTGCGACAACTGGCAGCAGTTTACACAGCTGCCGCAAACCGGCACCCGGAAACCCATCTTGGCATAGCGGGCAGGTTATATCTGTTAAATGAATCGCGAAATTGGTCGGGGCGAGAGGATTCGAACCTCCGACCCCCTGCACCCCATGCAGGTGCGCTACCAGGCTGCGCCACGCCCCGACTGTTCGCTTACTAAGGTCTAACGTCGCAAAACCCTGAGCACTTCTTCGAGCTCGGTGCGCAACTGACGGATAATTTGCTGGCTCTGGCTAGTGTCGGACTTCGCCTCGGTGCCGGTCAGTCGCTGCCGCGCGCCACCAATTGTAAACCCCTCGTCATACAGCAGACTACGGATCTGGCGAATCACCAACACGTCCTGCCGCTGATAATAGCGCCGATTGCCGCGCCTTTTAACGGGCTTCAGCTGCGGAAACTCTTGCTCCCAATAGCGCAACACGTGCGGTTTAACCGCACACAAATCGCTGACTTCGCCTATGGTGAAATACCGTTTTCCCGGTATAGGCGGCAGTTCGTCGTTATTCCCCGGTTCCAGCATAAGCTTCTACTCGAGCCTTTAATTTTTGTCCCGGCCGAAACGTCACCACACGACGAGCCGTAATCGGGATTTCTTCGCCAGTCTTGGGATTACGCCCAGGACGCTGATTTTTGTCGCGCAAATCGAAGTTGCCGAACCCCGACAGCTTGACCTGCTCACCACTCCCCAACGCCGCCCGGAGATCATCAAAAAACAAATCGACCAATTCACGTGCCTCACGTTTGTTGAGGCCCAGCTCGTCAAACAGTGATTCCGCCATGTCTGCTTTGGTGAGTGCCATGGATCTTATTCTCTTATGCTGGCGTTGAACCTTTCGGAAAACCCGGTAACGACTGAGTGCACGACACGGTCAATTTCGGGTTCAGTAAGCGTGCTGGATGTTTCCTGCAAAATCAAGCCTAAAGCCACGCTCTTTAGACCTTTTTCAATTGCATCACCGGTATAGACATCAAACACAATAACGTCTCTGAGAACCGCACCACCCTGCATCCGCGCAACATCCACCAGGTCACTCGCGGGCACCTCTTCGGCAACGAGCACCGCCAGATCGCGACGGACAGAAGGAAAGCGTGACACGGCCCGGTAACGCGGCGGCGTCGCTTCCCGCAATCCCGTCGCATCCAGTTCAAACACCACGGGCGCCGTTGCCAGGCCGATAGCGCGGCAAATGCGCGGATGCAGTTCACCCAGCCAACCCAGCACAGCGCCGTCGCGTTCCACTCGCGCCGTGCGACCCGGGCGCAGCGCGGCATGCTCCGCTTTGACATAATTCAGCCCGTTGCCGAAGCCACTTTGCTGCGCCAGCGCATCAAGGTCTGACTTGATATCGAAAATATCGACCGGCCGGGCCGCGCCCCCGGACCAGTGCTCCGGCAGTGCTGAACCCCACACCAGTCCGCCCAGCAACACGGACTCAGTTGCGGCATCGGCGCCGTGCCCGAACGTCACACCGTACTCGAAGACCCGCACCCGCTCCTGCTGACGCTTGCGATTAGCGCTCAGTACAGCCAGCAATCCCGGCAACAGCGATCGACGCATGACCGCCATGTCACTCGCCAGCGGGTTTGCCAGCCGCGTTTCCGGCGCCGCACCGAGCAATAGTTCCTGCTCTGCCGGGTCGACAAAGCTGTAGGTGACCACTTCCAGATAGCCACGGCTGGCCAGAGTTGCGCGCAGTTGCGCAGGCGCCACGCGGGTTTCAGTGGCCGCAGCCAGCTGCGTCGGAGCCGGCTGGGCGACGGCCGGAACCCGCCCGTAACCGTGCAGTCGGGCAACCTCTTCGATCAAATCTTCCTCAATCGCGATGTCGAAGCGCGCGGCTGACGGCGTCACGTCCCAACCATCGCTAACGGCAACGACCTCCAGCCCCAGTCGCTGCAGGAGTTCAGCCACTGTGTTGTCGTCAAGTTCGAGACCGAGGACACGCGCCAGGCGCTCGCGCCGCAAGTGCACCGCCGGACGTGGCGGCAGATGCGCGGCCATCCTCTGCTCATGCACCGGGCCCGGCCTGCCGCCAGCAATATCGAGCAACAGCTGTGTCGCCCGTTCGAGCGCGCGCACCTGATTGCTGAAGTCGACTCCGCGCTCAAAACGCAGGGACGCATCCGTGTGTAAACCGAACCGGCGGGCACGACCGGCGACCGCTGATGGGGCAAAGAATGCGCTTTCCAGAACGATGTCGATAGTAGCCGCTGACACCGCTGATGCCGCACCCCCCATCACGCCGGCCATTCCCAGCGGGCCGGTGGCATCTGCCACCACCAGCACGTCCGAATCAAGCTCCGCCGTTTGCGTGTTGATCAGCTCCAGCGTTTCGCCGGGCCGCGCCCAGCGCACCACGAATTCACCCTGCAGGCGCGCGCGGTCGTAGGCGTGCATGGGCTGGCCCAGTTCCAGCAACACGTAATTGGTGACGTCAACGGCCGGGTAAAGCGACTTGATACCCGCACGCCGCAGGCGCTCAGTCATCCACAGGGGCGTCACAGCATTGGGATCGATACCGCTGATCACGCGGCTGGCAAAAACCGGACAGGCGGCCCCTGCATCGAGCACGACCCCTACGGACTCATCCTCAGTCGGCGCAACCGCCGGCACTTCGGGCTCGGCCAGCTGAACACCATTAATTGCCGCCAGATCGCGCGCTACCCCCAACATACTGAAACAGTCTGCGCGGTTGGGGGTCAGGTCAATATCGATTACCGTGTCATCGAGCCCGAGTAACTCCGTCACGGCGGTTCCCGGCAGGGCTTCAGCCGGCAGGTCGAGCAGCCCCGCAGCGTTCTCAGCCAAGCCCAGCTCTGCTGCGGAGCACAGCATGCCTTCGGACACCTGACCGCGCAGCTTGCCGCGTTTAATCTTGAGGCCGTCGGGCAAACGAGTTCCCGCTGTGGCCACCGGATAGGCCCCGCCGGCGCGCACATTGCTGGCCCCGCATACGATCTGCAGCGGCGCTGCCGCACCCACATCAACCTGACACAGCGACAACCGGTCTGCATCCGGATGCTGACCAACCTCGAGTACGCGCCCCACGACTACGCCGGCCAGCGGCGGTGCGCAGGGAGCAACACCGTCGACCTCGAGTCCGGCCATCGTCAACTGCTCCGCGATTCTGACCGCGTCACCCTCGACCTCCAGCCACTCCCGCAGCCATCGCTCTGATACTTTCACTGGTTGGCCTCAGACAAACTGCCGCAGAAAGCGCAGGTCGTTGTCGAAAAATACGCGCAGATCATCCACGCCGTAACGCAGCATCGCCAGGCGTTCGACGCCCATGCCAAAGGCATAGCCCGTGTAGCGTTCCGGATCGACGCCGGCACTGCGCAGTACGTTCGGGTGCACCATGCCGCAGCCACCAATTTCGAGCCACTTCCCTGCCTCGGAGAGAATGTCCATCTCGGCAGAGGGTTCGGTAAACGGGAAGTACGAAGGCCTGAAGCGCATTTCTACCGGCCGCTCGAAAAACCGCTCGACAAATTCATGCATGACGGCCTTCAGATGCGCAAAACTGACTCCATCATCGACAACCAGGCCCTCGACCTGATGGAACATCGGCGTATGGGTTTGATCGGAATCGCAGCGATACACCTTACCCGGTGCAATGACCCGAATGGGCACGCCCCGCGCCTCGATGGCGCGAATCTGCACGGGCGACGTATGAGTCCGCAGCACCCGCCCGTCCGCGACAAAAAACGTGTCGTGCATTGCGCGAGCGGGATGGTCCGGCGGGAAATTCAGCGCGGTAAAATTATGGAAGTCATCTTCTATTTCGGGGCCTTCGGCCACGGCGAAACCAGCTCCCGCAAAAATACGTTCGATACGCTGTAGCGTGCGCGTAACCGGGTGCAAGCCGCCGACAGGCTCGCCACGCCCCGGCAAAGAGACGTCCACCGCATCGGCCTGCAGCGAGGCTGCCAGCGCAGCCGCTTCGAGCATCTCCTTGCGCTCGGCCAGCGCTGCCGCCAGCTCCGCCTTCGCTGCATTGATGGCCTGTCCAGCAGCCGGACGCTCCGCGGCCGGCAGCCCACCCAGCGATTTCAGCTGCTGGGTAAGCTGCCCTTTCTTGCCGAGGTAGTCGACGCGGACGGCATCGAGAGCTGCCAAGTCCCGGCTGGCCGCCACCTTTTCCAGCGCAGCATCCAGCAGGGGCTTTAGCTCAGCGTTCATCCCGCCCATTGTTGAGCGCCGTGACGCATCGGCTCAGGCCGCGTTGAGAGCTGCTTTTGCCTGCGCCGCAAGCACGCCAAAGGCCGCGGCATCATGCACCGCCAGGTCGGCGAGAATCTTTCGGTCGATCTCTATATGAGCCTGCTTCAGGCCATTGATGAAGCGACTGTATGAAAGCTCATGCAGCCGGGCAGCCGCGTTAATGCGGGCAATCCACAGAGCACGGAACTGACGCTTACGCTGGCGCCGGTCGCGATAAGCATACTGGCCGGCTTTCGTAACCGCCTGCTTCGCCGTGCGATACAGCTTCCGCCGGGCGCCGTAATAACCTTTGGCCTTTTTCAGGACCTTGTTGTGCCGCGCCTTGGCGGTCACACCACGTTTAACTCTGGGCATTTTCCTCGACCTCCTTAGTAAGGCAGCATCTTGTTCACGGCGGGCACATCGACTTCTGCTACGTGCGCAGGCAAGCCGAGCTGACGCTTCCGCTTAGAACGCTTTTTGGTGAGGATATGGCGCAGATGCGACTGACCGCGCTTGTATTTACCCTTGCCGGTGCGACGAAAACGCTTCGCCGCCCCACGATTGCTCTTCATCTTGGGCATGATTTACTCCTGTAACCTGCTCGGCGCTCGTTGCAGAACCCTCACAGGCGGGTGTCAGCAGCGGCACAGGACCGGCGCTTCCACACACTTGTTTAAATAACCGATACCAGTGGTATCAGACGTTTACTGCTTTGGTCGTGCTGTAAAAAATCGTGGCTCTTTTGTCCCGGTACTGCTTGCCTAATGCTTCTTGGGCGTCATCACCATCACCAGCTGGCGCCCTTCGAGTTTAGGGAACTGCTCAACAGTACCGTATTCTTCGAGGTCTTTCTCAACCCGCTTCAGCAACTTAACACCGAGTTCCTGATGCGCCATTTCGCGGCCCCGGTACCGCAGGGTCACTTTGGCGCGGTCACCGTCGGTGAGAAACTCAATCAACTTCTTCAGCTTGATGCGGTAGTCGCCCTCATCCGTACCCGGCCGAAACTTAATTTCTTTGACCTGCACCTGTTTGGTCTTTGCTTTACCCGTCTGCGCCTTCTTCTTCAGTTCAAAGAGGTATTTGCCGAAATCCATAATCCGGCAAACGGGCGGCTCTGCATTAGGGGAAACTTCAACGAGATCGAGGGCGACTGCTTTAGCTTGCTCCATAGCATCCCTGATATTCAGAATGCCAACCTGCTCGCCGTCCTGATCAATTACGCGAACTGTACTGACCGTAATTTCTTCGTTTTTACGGACCCTTTTACTTGATGCGATTCGTCAATCCTCCATACCTACAGAAAGGCCGCGGCTCGCGATATCGTTCCGGATAGTTTCGACAACGGCGGCCACCGCCATACTGCCGAGATCCTCGCCCGTTCGCGTGCGCACGGCCACGGAATTCAACTCCACTTCCCGGTCGCCTATCACCAGCATATAGGGAATGCGCTGAATAGTGTGCTCGCGGATTTTAAAGCCGATTTTTTCGTTTCTCAAGTCTAAATTGACCCTAAAACCCTGTTTTTGCAGTGCTTCGCAGACCTCACGGGCGTAGTCTGCCTGCCGGTCCGTGATGTTAAGCACCACCGCCTGCACCGGCGCCAGCCAGGTGGGCAGCGAGCCGGCATGGTGCTCAATGAGTATCCCGATGAATCTTTCAAACGAGCCGAGGATGGCCCGGTGCAGCATAACCGGCACCTGTTTGCTGCCATCTTCGGCGATATAGGTGGCACCGAGGCGGGCCGGCATCGAGAAATCAAGCTGGATCGTACCGAGCTGCCAGACCCGGCCAATGCTGTCGCGCAGGTTGAACTCGATCTTGGGGCCGTAAAATGCGCCCTCACCGGGTTGCAGCTCCCACGGCAATCCACATGCGGCCAGCGCGTTTTCCAGCGCCGCTTCCGCCTTGTCCCACTGGCGATCTTCCCCGACCCGCTGCTCCGGACGAGTCGACAGCTTGGTGAACACGTCGGTAAAGCCGAAGTCGGCATAGACGCTGAACAGCAGGTCAATGAACTCGGCCACCTCACTCTGAATCTGGTCTTCGGTGCAAAAAATGTGCGCATCGTCCTGCACAAAGCCACGTACCCGCATCAGCCCGTGGAGCGTGCCACTGGGCTCATTGCGATGGCACGAACCGAATTCCGCCATCCGCAACGGCAGGTCCCGGTAGCTGTGCAGACTGCGGTTATAAATCTGCACATGGCACGGACAGTTCATCGGCTTGACGGCGTATACGCGATGATCTTCATCACCGGTTGTAAACATGTTTTCGCGGAACTTGTCCCAGTGACCCGACTGCTCCCACAGCGAGCGGTCAACAATCTGCGGCGTATTGACTTCCTGGTAGCCGTTGGCGACCAGCCGGCCGCGAATGTAGTTGCGAATAGTCCGATAAATGGTCCAGCCCTTGTCGTGCCAGAAAACGAGGCCGGGCGCCTCTTCCTGAAAATGAAACAGGTCATGGAGTTTGCCGAAGCGGCGGTGATCACGTTTCTCCGCTTCCTCAAGTTGATGCAGGTAAGCTTTGAGCGCCTTTTTATCGCCCCAGGCCGTGCCGTAAATACGCTGCAGCATCTCGTTGTCGGAGTTGCCGCGCCAGTACGCGCCCGCCAGCTTCATCAGCTTGAAGGCCTTGAGGTGCCCGGTACTGGGCACGTGCGGGCCGCGGCACAGGTCTTTCCAGCCGCCCTGCCCGTAGAGGCCGATCTCCTCGTCGCCGGGCAGGCCGTCAATGATCTCCGCCTTGTAGTACTCGCCCTCACCCTTGAAGTAGGCAATGGCATCGTCCCGCTCAAGCACCGAGCGGGTGACCGGCAAATCCTGCCTCGCCAGCTCTTCCATGCGCGCCTCGATGCGCTCCAGGTCTTCCGGCGTAAACGGCCGCTCGTAAGCAAAATCGTAATAGAACCCGTCGTCGATGACCGGGCCAATCGTAATTTGCGCTTCCGGGAACAGCTGCTTGACGGCCTGCGCCAGCAAGTGGGCCGTGGAATGACGGATCACCTCCAGCCCCTCATCATCCTTGCTGGTCACAATGGCCAGCTCCGCGTCCTCGGTAATCCGGTGGGAGGTATCAACGAGGCGTCCGCCCAGCTTGCCGGCAATCGCTGCCTTGGCAAGGCCCGGCCCAATGTCGGCCGCTACTTCGGCCACGGTGACGGCCTGGTCAAACTGACGCTGACTGCCGTCGGGAAGCGTAATCGTGGGCATGACTTGTATCACTGCTGCTTGGTCGGAAAACAGCGCGAATTGTAGCGGATTTGCCCGCGCCCGCGGCGAATTAAGGGGAACTGCGGGTGATCCGCACCGGCACGGACTTATAGGCCGGCGTGTTGCTGCCGACCGCCACGGCAGAAATGGGCACCAGCGGGTTGGCCTCCGGGTAGTACATGGCCACGCAACCCGCCGGGATGCCATATGGCACAACCGCCAGATCGCACACGGCACGCTCGTCGGCGGGCAAACCCGAAACAACGTCCACCCGCACCCCGGCCGCAAGCCCGGCAGCCGCCATGTCGTCCGGATTCATCAGCACGACGTCCCGGCTCGCGCTGATGCCCCGGTAGCGATCATTCACAGAGTAAACGGAGGTATTGAACTGATCATGACTGCGAATGGTTGTCAGCAAGAAGTGCCCCGGGGGCACGACGACCGCGGCCAGCGAATTGACAGTAAAGTGCGCGCGGCCCGTGGCCGTCGGAAACTCGCCCCGGTCGCGCACGGCATTCGGTAACTCGAGTTCATCGGCCGTGTCGAGCACATCGTTAAAGTCTTCGAAACCGGGAATGACCCGCGCGATGCGGTCGCGGATGCGGTCATAGTCGTCGGCCAGCTGCCGCCAGTTGAGCCTGCTCGTCGAGCCCAGTACCGACTCCGCCAGCTCTGCGACAACGCGTACCTCGCTGCGCAAATGCTCGCTGGCCGGAGCCAGAACGCCACGCGATTTGGTAACCACCCCCATCGAGTTTTCGACCGTGACAAACTGCTCGCCGCCCGGTTGGCGGTCCTGCTCCGTGCTGCCGAGGACCGGCAGTATCAGCGCCGTCGCACCGGTCACGACATGCGAGCGATTAAGTTTGGTCGAAATCTGCACAGTAAGCTCACAGCGACGCAGCGCAGCCTCGGTGTAAGCCGTGTCCGGGGTTGCCGCTACAAAATTGCCGCCCATGGCCACCAGCACCTTGATATCGCCGGCCGCCATCGCCCTGAGCGTATCCACGGTATCGAGCCCGTGGGCAGCCGGTGGCACGAAATCGAACTCGACTGAGAGCCGGTCCAGCAAATCGCTGTCCGGCTTCTCCCACACACCCATTGTGCGATCGCCCTGCACGTTGCTGTGCCCGCGCACCGGGCAGGCACCGGCACCCGGACGGCCGAAGTTGCCTTTGAGCAGCAGAAAATTGACCACTTCCGTAATATTTGCCACCGCGTTGCGATGCTGCGTTAAACCCATCGCCCAGCAGCAAATTGTGCTGTCAGCCTGGATCGCCACCGCAGCGGCCGCCTCGATAGCAGCGCGCGACACGCCGCTGACCGCTTCAATCCGTGACCATTCGGTCGCCGCGACGTGGGCGGCAAAATCGGCGAAGCCCGTGGTGGAGCGCTCAATAAAGGCGCTATCCAGCACACTGCCGGGCGCGGCAGCTTCGGCTTCCAGCAGCGCTTTGCACAGCCCCTGCAGGAAGGCGACATCGCCGTTCACTCTGACGGGTATGTGCAGATCGGACAAGCGGGTGCCGGAACCCAGCAATCCACTCAGCTTTTGCGGGTTCCGGAACTGGCGTGTGCCCGCTTCGTCGAGCGGATTCACCGTTACGATTTTCGCGCCGCGCCGCTTGGCGCGCTCCAGTGTCGCCAGCATGCGCGGATGATTAGAGCCCGGGTTCTGGCCCAGGATAAAAATCGCGTCCGCTCGCTCAAAATCGCGCAGCCTGACGGTTCCTTTGCCGGTGCCGATGACCTTGTTGAGGGCGAAACCGCTGGACTCATGACACATGTTGGAGCAATCCGGCATGTTGTTGGTGCCATAGGCGCGAACAAACAACTGCCAGAGAAAAGCCGCTTCGTTGCTGGTGCGACCAGAGGTATAAAACGCGGCCTGGTTGGGATTCGCCAATCCACGCAAATGCCGGCTGATCAGCTCAAAGGCGCTGAACCACGTGATTGGCGTGTAGTGCGTTGCCCCCGGCTTGAGCACCATGGGCTGGGTAATGCGCCCCTGCTCATTGAGCCATTGCCCCGAGCGCCGGGCCAGCTCGGCGACAGCGTGGGCGGCGAAAAACTCGGGCGTGGCCCGCTTCAGCGTGGCCTGGTCAGCAAAGGCTTTGGCGCCGTTTTCACAAAACTCCAGGCGTTTGCCGGCCGCGTAGTCCTCCGGCCAGGCGCAACCCGGACAGTCGAAGCCCCCCGGCTGATTCATCTTCAGGAGGGCGCCGGCGCCGCGCATCAGCCCCGTGTGTGCCGCGAGCTGCCGCCTGACTTCGGCGACCGCAGCCGGGCCTGCCGCAAATTCCGGCGGCGTTACCACCTGCGGCTCTGGTCCATGCGCCTTGCGCTTCATCCCGCCTCTCCCTGCGAGCGATTACTGCCAGCGAATATGTCACCACCCGCGGCTATTGCCAAACAGGGCGGGTCTGCGTATCTTTGGCGGCCGTCCGACGACCCACGGACGCAGTCAGACCGGGCATCCGGTCACCGCTTCAGGCGCGTAGCTCAGTGGTAGAGCACTACCTTGACATGGTAGGGGTCGGCAGTTCAATCCTGCCCGCGCCTACCAATTTATCAAAGGCTTAGGAAATTTTCCTAAGCCTTTTTATTGGGCTTCAAATCGGCGGTTTCGGGCCGCAGGCCCAGTTCAGCCCGCCTTGCTCGCCGCAAAGCCCAGCCCGACCCGACGGATCAACTCGATTTCATCCCGCAGCTTTGCGGCCTCCTCAAATTCCAGATCTCGCGCATGCTTGTGCATCTGTTTTTCGAGGCCGGCGATCTTCTTGAGCAGCATCTCCGGGGCCATGCCCGCGTACTCGAGCCCCGGCTCGGCCACCTTCCGCTGCGGCAGGGCCCGGTTGCCGGACGCACGAGCGCCCTCCATGATGTCCCGAATCCCCTTGCGGATGGTGGCGGGCTCAATCCCGTGCTGAAGATTGTGCTCGATCTGTTTGGCGCGGCGGCGATTCATTTCGCTCATGGCCCGTTCCATAGACCCGGTAATCTTGTCGGCGTACATGATGACGCGGCCGTTCACATTGCGCGCCGCGCGACCGGAAGTCTGGATAAGCGATCCCTCTGAACGCAGAAAACCTTCTTTGTCCGCATCGAGTATCGCGACCAGCGACACTTCGGGCATGTCCAGACCCTCGCGCAGCAGGTTGATGCCGACCAGCACATCGAACTCACCCAGACGCAGGTCCCGAATGATCTCGGTGCGCTCAACCGTCTCAATGTCGGAATGCAGCTAGCGCACCCGAATACCGTGATCATGCAGGTAGTCGGTCAAGTCCTCGGCCATGCGCTTCGTCAGCGTGGTGATGAGCACCCGCTCGTCCACTGCCACGCGCTTGGTGATCTCGGACAGCACATCGTCCACCTGGCTGCCGGCCGGGCGCACCTCGACCTCAGGATCAATCAGCCCGGTGGGCCGCACGACCTGCTCAATGACCGCATCCGCGTGCTCGCGCTCGTAGGGACCGGGGGTCGCCGAAACGAACAGGGTCTGCGGCGACAGTGCCTCAAACTCATCGAAGCGCAAAGGCCGGTTGTCCAGCGCCGACGGCAGCCGAAACCCGTATTCGACCAGCGTCTCCTTGCGCGAACGGTCACCACGGTACATGCCGCCCAGCTGCGGGATTGTCACGTGACTCTCGTCCACAACCAGCAGGCCGTTAGCCGGCAAATAGTCAAACAGACACGGGGGCGGTTCGCCGGGCGCACGCCCCGACAAATAGCGGCTGTAGTTCTCGATCCCCTGGCAGTACCCCAGCTCGGCAATCATCTCCAGGTCATACAGCGTGCGCTGCTCAAGCCGCTGCGCTTCCACCAGCTTGTTGGCCTTGTAGAGGACTTCGAGACGCTCTTTGAGCTCGGCCTTGATCTGGTCGATTGCATCCACCATCCGTGCCCGCGGCGTCACGTAATGGGTTTTCGGATACAGCGTGAACCGCGGTACTTTCTGCTGCACTTCACCGGTCAGCGGATCGAAAATGGCGATCGACTCGATGACGTCATCGAACAGCTCCACTCTGACCGCATCGCGCTCAGATTCGGCCGGAAAAATGTCGATGACATCGCCGCGCACCCGATAGGAGCCCTGCGCCAGTTCGATCTCATTGCGGGTGAACTGCAGCTCGGCCAGCCGCCGCAGCAGCGTGCGCTGCTCCATGGGCTCGCCCCGCATCAGGTGCAGCACCATGCTGAAGTACGCCTCCGGATCTCCCAGCCCGTAAATCGACGACACGGTTGCCACGATGATGGCATCCGGGTACTCGAGCAGCGTCTTGGTCGCCGACAGCCGCATCTGCTCAATGTGCTGATTGACCGACGCGTCCTTGGTGATATAGGTGTCGCTGGACGGCACGTACGCTTCCGGCTGGTAGTAATCGTAGTAGGACACGAAGTACTCGACCCGGTTGTTCGGGAAGAACTCACGCATCTCGCCATACAGCTGCGCCGCCAGCGTCTTGTTGGGCGCCAGGATCAGGGTCGGCCGCTGCACCGCCTGAATGACATTGGCCATTGTGTAGGTTTTGCCGGAGCCGGTCACACCCAGCAGTGTCTGCCGGGCCAGACCGCTGCGCAGGCCGTCTAGCAGTGCGCTGATCGCTTGCGGCTGGTCGCCTGCAGGCTCAAAATCGGAGGCCAGCGCGAACCGCTGGCCAGTGTTGTCAGGTGCGCTCAATCTTGGTTGCCGCCCGGGAATACCGTATAGTTGCAGCCCTTCGAAACCGGCCCGCACCGCTTGCAGCGCGGGCCACGTAACTACTAAGGAATGGCAGTGAGTCTAACAGTTTCGCAACGGGTGCAGCGAGTCAAGCCGTCGCCCACTATGGCCGTGACGGCGCTCGCCGCCGAGCTGCGTGCACAGGGTCGCGACATCATCGGCCTGGGTGCCGGCGAGCCGGATTTCGACACGCCTGAGCATATTAAAGCGGCAGGCATTGCCGCCATTCAGGGCGGCCAGACCAAATACACCAACGTTGATGGCACGCCGGCCCTCAAGCAGGCCATCGCCGCCAAGTTTAAGCGCGACAACGGCCTCGACTACGCGATGGACCAGATTCTGGTGTCCTGCGGCGGCAAACAGACCTGCTTCAATGTCTGCATGGCCGTCCTCAATGACGGCGACGAATGCATCATCCCGGCGCCCTACTGGGTGTCGTACCCCGACATGGTGCTGCTGGCCGGCGGCGTGCCGGTGGAAGTATTTGCCGGCATCGACCAGGGATTTAAGATCACCGCCGCACAGCTCGAAGCCGCCATTACCCCGCGGACCCGGCTGCTGTTTCTGAACAGCCCCAGCAACCCCACCGGGGCGGCCTATACCCGCGCCGAACTGCAGGCGCTGGGCGCCGTGCTGGAGAAATACCCGCACATCCTCATCGCCACCGATGACATGTACGAGCACATTTACTGGGCTGACGAGCCGTTCACCAGCTTTGCCGAAGCCAATCCGGCGCTGTATGACCGCACCCTCACCATGAATGGCGTCAGCAAAGCCTACGCCATGACCGGCTGGCGCATCGGCTACTGTGGCGGGCCGGCCACCATCGTTAAAGCGATGAAGAAAATTCAGAGCCAGAGCACGTCTAACCCCACATCGATCTCGCAGGCCGCCAGCGTGGCGGCACTCAACGGCGGCGACGAGTGCATCAAAGAAATGCTCGTGCAGTTCCATGCGCGCCATGACTACCTGGTTGACGCGCTCAATAAAATCCCCGGCTTCCGCTGCATTCCCGGTGCCGGCACGTTTTACGCATTTCCGGATGTGACCGAAGCCATGGCCATGAAAGGCTGCAAGCTCGACACCGACTTCTCGGCACTGCTGCTGAACGAAGCCGAGGTGGCCCTGGTGCCCGGCTCAGCGTTTGGCGCCGAGGGCTACATCCGGCTGTCCTTCGCGACCAGCATGGAAGTGCTGGAGGCCGCAATCGCCCGCATCAGCAAAATGATGGGCTGAGCCCCGCCCGGAAAGCAGCTGCGCCTGAGGCGGGCTCGGCGTCCTTGACTTGCCGAGGGCCTTGCCGGACAATTCTGCCGCGTACCAGTACGACTACTCCCCGATAGCTCAGTTGGTAGAGCGATTGACTGTTAATCAATTGGTCCCTGGTTCGAGTCCGGGTCGGGGAGCCATTTTCCACACGCGATCTCAGCGATAGACAGCGCTGCAGCTCGACAAACAGCCTCCTTCGGGAGGCTTTTTTGCGCCCACCACCCGTCGTGAGCTGCGGGCGAGCAGCGCCTGCGACAGAGCTCAAGGACAGGCGGGTTCAGGTTTTTTGTGGCTGCGTCAGGCCACCAGCCCAGCCGCTGCTGCGCCGGCCAAACGGCCAAAACTGGTGGCGGTCAACAACCCGTTCCCGGCGATATACCCCCAGCAGGAAGGCCCCGAGATGCCGCGGGCGGCCCCTCCCCCGGCATACAGGTTCGGGAAGCGCTGGCGGTCTGTCGTCAGCACGCGGCCATCGGTGTCGACAACCAGACCACCCTGCGTATGGAACAGCGCGCCGGTCACCTTCACAGCGTAGTACGGGGCGGTGAGCGGCTGCCGGGAGTTAAACTGCCGCGCAAAGGTGTCGGGCTGCGCGCCTGCGACTGCGCGAGCCACCGCGTCGAGGGTGGCCGCCAACGCGGCCTCCGGCAACCCGGTGGCGGCACACAAGTCTGCCAGCGTCTCACCGCGGCGGATAGCGCCCGCCGCTTGTGCCGCACGGTAGTCGTCGAACTCCTGCATGAGCTCATGCAGGCGCTGATCGTAAACTGTAAACGCAATATGCCCGGGCTGCGCCAGCACGTCGAGGGTTTGTTCGGAGTAGCCGCGCGACTCATCGGCGAAGCGCAGGCCGTCCCGGTTCACCTGAATACCCCCCTCGACGATGACCGGCCAAAGTATCGGGACGCCGTAACCTTTGGCCAAACCGGCATGCCCCTGGAATCCGCCCAGATCGGCCAGGCCGGCACCCAAGGCCCGCCCCCAGTCGATAGCGTCACCTTTATTGCCGGGGTGGCCGTAAAACTCCGCAGCGACCGCCTCGGGCATCAGCTCGGCAACCATCCCGGCGTTGCCGGCGAAACCGCAGCAAGCGAGTATCAGTGCCCGGCAGGCGAGGTCTTCGGCAGAACCATCCGGCCGGGTAATACGTACGCCGGCAACGGTCTTGTCGTCGGTGGCAAACAAATCGGTAACGCGCGCCGCGGTGAGGATATCCACACCGCTGCGCTCGGCCGCATTTAGCAGCGCATGCATCAGCTCGGCGCCGCTGCGATTCGGCGTGCCGTGCATGCGCATGGCTGAATGGCCGGGATACAGAAACGTATCGACCAGCGACAGCGGAATGTCGTGCGCATCGACCAGCCATTCGACGGTGCCGGCGGACGCTTCCGCCAGCGCCAGCGCGATGCGCTCGTCGGTGTGCCCTTTGGTCTTACGCATGATGTCGGCCGCGAACTGCGCCGGGCTGTCGTCGATGCCTGCCTGGCGCTGGAAGCGACTGCCGGCCCCGGGAATCAAGCCGGTCGACATGCCAGTGGTGCCGAGCGGCGTGGCGTCACTTTCGAGCACCAGCACCTCCGCCCCGCCCTGCCGGGCGGCCAGCGCCGCAGACAGCCCGCAACCGCCTGCACCGACGACCACAACCGGAACCTCGCCCACGAAGCGAGCCACACCGGGATCGAGTACGGCCACCGCTAATCCTGCCGAGTGTCGGTGCGCGGGTCTTCCGCCAGGCTCTGCATTACGTCAGCAATAAACTGCTGGCGCGTCTGATTGAGTTCGGCCGCGAGCTGAGGCCCCGGCTGGTAGCGCTCAACCGCGTCGGCAACGTCCAGCCCGCGCTCGGCCAGGACGGCCTCCAGAACCCGCAGGCGGTCTTTGGTAACCCACAGCTCGCCGGCCAGGCTCGCGATCGCGTTTACAACGGAGGCCGGTACGGTGCTCATGAGCTTTGGCCATCCGGCTTGTGCGCGACCACTACCCACGGGTAGTTAAAGTCACCCAGTCCATAGCTGCGCGCCTGCACAAATCCGGCGTCGGTCGCAACCTCCGCCAGGTCGAGCGTAGCCGACTCCTCCCAATAGGGTTCGCCACCGTGCACGGCCTGGTAATAAGCACGCCACTCTTCGAGCCGGTTCATGTCCTGAAAGCGCCGCACATCCACCATGATCATATCGCCACCAGGCTCCAGCAACCGGTAGGCCTCGCGAAACACTTGGCGAACGATCTCCGCCGGCAACTCGTGCAACACGATGTACGAACCAACGAGGTCAAAACTGCCGTCCGGCAGGCCAGTGGCTTCGGCCGGCGCCTGGATGAGCCGCCAGTTCCAACCGTGTTCGTTGGCGGTGCACTGCGCATGACGCAGCATGACCGCGCTCAGGTCGCAGCCGGTAATCCGGGCCTCCGGATATATCTCTGCCAGCGCCTGAGTGAAATGACCGCTCGAGACACCCATCTCAAAGATGCGTCGGTAGTTCTGCCGCGGCAGCTCCGCGAGCACCTGCCGGCGCTGGCCGAATATATTGCCCCCGTAATTCCTCGCCACGTAGATCTTGTGAATAATCTCGCCGTGGATAAAGCCCTGATGCGGATGACCATCCCAACCGCCCTCGGTACGGTGGAATTCGACACCGTCAAAATACGCCGGTATCGCCAGCTCCGGGTGCAGCTCAAGCGTGCAGTGCCGCTGCCCGGCGAGGGCCTGCAGCTGCGGCTGGATCTCAGGGTAGACTTCCTCAAAAGCCTCAGTGGCAACGCGCCCGTGCGAGTCCGCCAGATATTCGGAAACATCCGC
>JAZBOT010000180.1:0-22339 GCA_036351295.1 Gammaproteobacteria bacterium
AGACCATGCTAGCCGGCCTCACCGGCCTGGACGTGGCTAACGCGTCGCTGTACGACGGTGCTACAGCCTTTGCAGAGGCTTGCCTCATGGCGGTGCGGGCGAATCGCAAAACCAAGTCCCGCCGCGTGCTGGTGCCGCGCACGCTGAGTCCGATTTACAAAAGAGTAGTGCGCAGCATCGTCGGTGGTCAGGGTATCGAGCTGGTCGAGTTGCCGATGCTGGACGGCGTCAGTGACACTGCCGCTTTGCAGCAGTTCGCCGGCGAAGCGTTTGCCGCGGTTGCCATTCAGTACCCGAGTTTCCTCGGCACACTCGAAGATGTCGATGCGCTGGTTGACTGGGCCCATGCGCAGGGCGCGCTCGTCATCGGGCTGGTAAACCCGATGGCGCTGGCTGTCCTGCGACCGCCCGGTGAGTGGGGCGCGCACGGCGCCGATATTGCGTGTGGCGAGGGCCAGCCGATGGGCGTTCCGGTTGCCTCGGGCGGGCCTTACTTCGGTTTCCTGACCTGCCGGCAGGACATCGTGCGGCAAATGCCGGGGCGCATTGTGGGTCGTACTTTCGACCTAGACGGCACGCCAGGTTTTACCCTCACGCTGCAGGCACGCGAGCAACATATCCGCCGCTCGCGCGCGACGTCTAACATCTGTACCAATCAGGGGCTGGTTGCGACGGCGGCGACTATCTACATGGCGCTGATGGGCGCAGCCGGACTCCGGGAAGTGGCCGCAAGTTGCAACGCCAATCTGTATGCGCTGGTCGATGCGCTGTGCACATTGCCCGGCATTCGTCGCGCCTTCGCCGCGCCGTGCTTCCACGAGTCAGTGCTGCTGCTGGATCGTCCGGTGGCGCCGGTGCTGGAGGCGTTGTCGCGCCGCGGCGTGCTGGGGGGCTATGATCTGAGCCGCGATTACCCGGAGTTAGGTAACGCGTTGCTGGTGTGCGCGACAGAAACCCGCACCGCGGAGGATATCGCGTTCTATGCCGGGCTGGCCGGCGAACTGTTTGAGGCAGCGGCATGAAAGAGAAATTGATATTCGAGTACCAGTCGGCGCGGCGCGCGGGCTTTGTGCCACGTTCCGGAAGCGCGGTGAGATTGCCGGAAAACCTGCTGCGAACCACGGAGCCGACATTGCCAACGGCCTCTGAACTGGATGTGGTGCGGCACTACACCCGTCTGTCGCAGCAGAATTTTGCCATCGACACGCACTTTTATCCGCTGGGTTCCTGCACCATGAAATACAACCCCCGAGTCTGCAACCGGCTGGCGATGCTGCCGCAGTTCCTGGCACGTCACCCGCTGGGGCCGGTGGAGCACGGCCAGGGTTTTCTGCAAACGATGCACGAGTTGCAGGAGATGCTTGCGGCTGTCACCGGCATGCACGCTGTCTCGCTGACACCCATGGCCGGTGCTCAGGGCGAATTTGCAGGGGTCGCGATGATCCGGGCTTACCATGCGTCGCGAGGCGATACCGCGCGCACCGAGATCATCGTGCCGGATGCTGCGCACGGCACGAATCCGGCGACCGCCACGATGTGCGGCTGCGAAGTGGTCGAGGTAGCGACGCGACCTGACGGCGACATCGACATAGATCAGTTGCGGGCGGCGGTCGGGCCCAGGACTGCCGGCATCATGCTCACCAACCCGTCAACGCTGGGGGTATTCGAGCGCCAGATCAGCCTGATCGCCGAAATCGTCCACGGAGCGGGGGGGCTGCTGTACTACGACGGCGCCAACCTGAACGCGATCCTCGGAAAGACCTTACCGGGCGACATGGGTTTTGATGTGATTCACATGAACCTGCACAAAACCTTTTCCACCCCGCACGGTGGCGGTGGCCCCGGCTCGGGCGCCGTCGGTGTCGCCCCGCGGGTGGCGCCGTTTTTGCCCGTGCCATATGTTCGCAAGTCCGGCGAAACCTATGAGTGGGCTGATGCAGTTGATTGCCCTGACTCCATCGGCCGCCTGTCTGCGTTTATGGGTAATGCCGGAGTGCTGCTGCGCGCTTATGTGTATATGCGGATGCTGGGGCGTGATGGCATGGGTCGGGTCTCTGATTTTGCCGTGCTTAACGCCAATTACCTGATGGTTAGTCTGCGTGACGCCGGCTTCCGGCTCGCGTTTCCCGCACGGCGCGCCAGCCATGAGTTTATTGTGTCGCTCAAAGACATTACGCGCGAGACGGGCGTGACGGCGATGGATTTTGCCAAAGCGCTGCTGGATCATGGAATGCATGCGCCCACGACTTACTTCCCGCTCATGGTGCCCGAGTGTTTGCTGATAGAGCCGACTGAAACGGAATCTCGCCAGTCGCTGGACCAGTTTGTTGCGGCTATGATTGCCATCCGTGATCAGGCTTATGCGGACGCAGCGGCAGTAAAACAGGCGCCGCTGACCATGCCGGTGCGGCGTCTGGATGATGTGCGTGCCGCGCGGCACCCTGACCTTGTCTGGGTGCCGGAAGCCGCGACCCTTGACGGTGCGGCCGGATAGAGGAATCTGGTCTCAGCGATTTTGCTTGTGGCTGCTTGACGCCGCTTTTTGACCCGGGAGATTTTTATGACCGCTCTGATCTGCGGCTCGATGGCTTACGACAATATTATGGTGTTCCCCGGACGCTTTCGGGAACACATTTTGCCGGAGCAAATCCATATTCTGAATGTGGCCTTCCTGGTCCCGGAAATGCGCAAGGAATTCGGCGGTTGTGCCGGCAACGTCGCTTACAACCTGCGCATGCTCGGTGGTGACGGCTATGCCATGGCCACCGTGGGTGATGATTTCGGCAACTACGCGGCGTGGCTGGCCGAGCAGCAGATCGACACCCGCTATATCAAGGGCGTGCCGGGCACTTTTACGGCTCAGGCGTATATCACGACTGACCTCGACGACAACCAGATTACGGCGTTTCACCCGGGCGCGATGGATGCAGCGCATTCGCAGTCCGTGCCGGGCGATGCCGGTATTCGCATCGGCATGATTTCGCCGGATGGCCGGCAGGGCATGCTCGACCATGCGGCGCAGTTTGCCGCGGCCGGGATACCCTTTGTTTTCGATCCGGGACAGGGATTGCCAATGTTTGACGGTGCCGAATTGCGCAGCTTCATTGAGCAGGCCACCTGGCTGGCGGTAAATGATTATGAGGGGCGCATGCTGGTCGAGCGGACCGGCTGGAGCCTGGCGGACATCAGCCGCAACGTAAGCGGTTTGATTGTCACACGCGGCGCACAGGGTTCGGTCATCTGGGTGGATGGCGCCGACACCGAGATTCCGGCCGTAACCCCGACCGCGGTGCTCGATCCGACCGGATGCGGTGACGCCTACCGGGCGGGTTTGCTCTATGGTTTGCAGCATGATTTGCCATGGGCCGATACGGGCCGATTGGCGGCGGTGCTGGGGGCGCTGAAAGTGGCATCGCGCGGCACGCAAAACCATGTGTTTACGCCCGCAGAGGTCGATGATGTCTTTGCTTCGAGTTTTGGTTACCGCCTGGGACTGCCCGCCGGTGTGGCCTGACGTGCGCTGCTGGCGGGCCCTCGTTTGGGTGCTGGCGGCGGTCGTGGTGCCTGCGCCGGCGCTGCTCGCGGCGAATGAGTCCGGCAGCGAGCGGGACAACTGGAGCCGCACGCTTGAGCGCATCTCGACGGGCGTGGTCTCTCTGTCAATCGACATGGCGCGGTCGTTCGATACCGACCGCAACTCGTCCAGTCAGGCCACCGGTTTTGTCGTTGACGCGGAACAGGGGCTGATTCTGACCAATCGGCATGTTGTAACCCCCGGACCGGTGCGGGCGGAGGCCTTGTTTCTCAATCAGGAAGAAGTGCCGCTGCAGGCCGTATATCGCGACCCGGTGCACGATTTCGGGCTGTTTCGTTATAACCCGTCCGACTTGCGTTTCCTTGCGCCCGCTGCATTGTCGCTGACGCCCGAACGGGCCGCCGTCGGGCGCGAGATCCGCGTCGTGGGCAATGATGCCGGCGAGCAGCTGTCGATACTGTCCGGCACGATTGCGCGTCTCGACAGGCGGGCACCCGTATACGGGTACGGCGACTACAATGACTTCAATACCTTTTACTATCAGGCGGCGTCAGGAAGTTCCGGCGGCTCGTCAGGATCACCGGTGATTGACCAGTCGGGGGGGGTCGTGGCGCTGAATGCCGGTGCCAGCACCAATGCCGCGTCGAGTTTTTTCCTGCCGCTCGAAAGAGTCAAACGCGCAGTTGAGCTGATTCAGTCGGGTCGGCCGGTCACCCGCGGCACCCTGCAGACCCAGTTCGTGCAGATTTCGTACGATGAACTCAGGCGGCTCGGTCTGCAGGATGCGACTGAAAGTGAGTACCGGCAGACGTTTGCGGGTGGGACCGGTATGCTGGTGGTCGTCGACGTGCTGCGCGGCAGCCCGGCGGCCGGAAAGCTCCGGGTCGGCGATATTCTGCTGGCGCTCAACGGCCGCCCGGTGGTCGAGTTTGTCGCCCTCGAAAGCGTGCTGGACGATCAGGTAGGGGGGCGGGTGAGCCTGACCATCGAGCGCAACGGCGTGCCCATGACACATGACATTGAGGTCAGCGACCTGCACGCGATAACCCCGGATGAATATCTGCAGTTTGGTAACGGCGTTGTGCACAACCTGTCGTATCAGCAGGCATGGCACCTTAACCGGCCCCTGACCGGCGCCTATGTTGCTGAACCCGGCTACGTATTCGGCACGGCCGGGGTGCCGCGCATGGCGGTTATAACCGAAATGAACGGCCGGCCCGTCAGCAACATTGATGACCTTGAGGCAGTTGTCGCCGAACTCGCCGACGGCCAGCAAGCGTCTGCACGATTTTTCACGATGGAAGATCCGGTAACAACGCAGCAGGCCATTGTGCGCATGGATCGCCGCTGGTTTCCCGCGATGCGCTGCAAGCAAAACCTGCGGAACGGCGAGTGGCCATGCGAGCCGCTGGCGGACGCACCCGCGTCGCTCCCGCAGGACGCCACCAGCGCACAGTATCCGGATCAGCCGGATCGTGGTCGGCAGAAAATTTCGCAGTCGCTGGTGCTGGTCCAGTTTGATATGCCTTACGTCTTCTCCGGCGTTGCTGAACAGCATTATTACGGTACGGGTGTGGTGCTGGATGCGGAGCGGGGTTTAGTCGTGGTCGATCGCAATACCGTGCCGGAGGCGCTGGGCGATGTGCGGCTGGTATTTGCCGGTTCGGCGGAAATCCGCGGCCGGGTCGAGTTTATTCACCCGTTGCACAACCTCGCGATCGTGTCATATGACCCCGCGCTGCTCGGGGCGACACCTGTGCGCAGTGCCGTGCTCCATGCGGGCGAGCCGCCGCTGGGGGCGACGCTGCGGGCGGTCGGCTTGCGGTCCGACAGTTCCCTGTTGAGCCAGGAGGTTCGGGTCGCAGCGATTGAGGCAGCCCGCGTCCCGCTGTCGCGCAGCCTGCGGTTTCGCGAGACCAATCTGGATACCGTGTCGCTCGTGAACCCGCCCCGCGGTATCGACGGTGTCTTGATGGATTCGCGCGCGCGAGTGGTAGCGTTGTGGTCAACGTTTGCATTCGATGCGGGCAACGATGTGGGGCAGGAGAGTGCGGGCATCCCGGCCGAGATCGTTGCGGAGGCTCTGGATGTCGTCCGGCGGGGAGCCCGGCTGCACTCGCTTGAAGCGGAGCTGACGCAGCTGCCGCTCGCCGCCGCACGCAATTTTGGTTTGCCGGACGAGTGGGCGCAGCGCCTTATCGCGCACGATCCGGATCGACGCCAGGTGCTGGCTGTTACGCGGCTGGTTGCCGGTACGCCGGCAGCTGCCCGCCTGCGCACCGGCGACCTGCTGCTGGCCATCGACGGCCAGCCGGTCAATCGGTTCCGTGAGGTGGAGCGAGCGGTGCAGCAGCCGGAAGTCGACGTGACGGTGTGGCGTAACGGTGAGCTCCTGCAGCTGTCTGTGCCCACGGTCGCGCTGAGCGGGCAGGGGGTTCGGCGGCTGGTGCGCTGGGCCGGCGCCCTGTTACAGGCGCCTTATCGTGACATGGCGGCGCAGCGCGGTATTCCGCCTGCCGGCGTCTACGTAGCGTACTTCTCTTACGGTTCGCCCGCGTCCCGGGCAGGTCTGGTTCCCGGTATGCGCATCGTCGAAGTGAACGGCCAGCCGGTCAGTAACCTCGACGAATTTTTGCGGCAGGTGGAGACGATAGCCGACCGGTCATCCGTGCGTCTGACTACGCGTGCCTGGAATGATGCCGTGGATGTGCTCACGGTGAAGCTCGACAAGACCTTCTGGCCCGCGTGGGAGCTGGTATTCGACGCCGGGTGGCAGCGCCGCCCGGTCGATAGCCCCGCATCAGGCACCGGTGGTTAACTGCGGAAGGCAGCGATCGCAACCATAAACCAGGCGACCATGAATGATACGCCGCCGAACGGCGCGATCTGACTGAAAGCCGGCAGGCCGAGTGCGCTCGCATAAATGCTGCCGCTAAACAGAAAGATACCGCCCAGCATAATAAAGCCGGCCCACCGTAATAGCGTTGCCGAGGCGAGCCGGTCACTCAGCAGCACGATCACAATGAGTCCCAGCGAGTGCACCAGCTGGTACTGGACGGCCAGCTCCCATGAATTAAGCTTTTGCGGGCTGAGCCGGTCTGTCAGCGCATGTGCTCCCAGCGCCCCCAGCTGCACGCCAGTTAGCAGCAGCAGACACGCGGCTACGAGAAACACTTTGTTGGCCCCGCGCATCACGCACCCCCTATTTTTAACGCCTAAGCAGCCATCATAGCAGCTGTGGGGGCAGCAGCGCTGCAGCTCACTTGATCAGGCGGGGGCGCAGAATCAGTGAGTCGGTCATGTCCATGCCCGGCTCTACTTCGTAGTTGAGTTGCTCCCAACGTGCCAGCCATCCTGGAAACTCGTCAGCCGGCATGGGCTTGCTGAGGTAGTAGCCTTGCGCACGCTCACAGCCCTCTTCGCGCAGCCAGCGCAGAGCGGCTGTCGTTTCGACCCCTTCGGCGACCACTTCCACCCCGAGATTGTGCGCCAGCCCGATGATGGCCCTGACAATGGCGGCATTCTGCGGATGGCCAGGAAGCATCGAGACGAATGTGCGGTCGATTTTCAGCTCATCGACGGGCAGCTTCTGCAGATTGGCGAGCGATGAGTACCCGGTGCCGAAGTCGTCCATGGAGGTTCGAGCGCCCATCTTCCGCAGGCGATTCAGAATCGCGATGGCATGGTCAAGATCATGCAGCACCGCTTCCTCGGTGATTTCGCAAATGAGGCACGCAGCCTCCATGCCATGTGCATCGAGCTCCGCTTCAATCAGCGGAATCAGGTTGTCGTGCAGCAGGTCCTGAGCAGAAAAGTTCACCGCTATGGGCAGCTGTATACCCTCATCGCGCCAGGCCCGGCACTGGGCGACCGCTTGTCCCAGCACCCACTGCGTGATCATGCCGATACAGCCGGCGCGCTCGGCGAGGGGGATGAACTCAATCGGCGGTATTTGCCCCAGCTCGGGGTGATCCCAGCGCAGCAGCGCTTCGGCGCCACACACCTGGCCGGTTTTCAGGTTCACTTTGGGCTGCAGATACAGTTGCAACTGGTTTTCGCGCACCGCACGGCGGAGGTCGCCAAGAATCGCCAGCTGGCGCACGTGGCGGGCTTCGCGCCCGTTTTGGTAGTAGCGAATGCGCTTCTGGGACTGCTGGGCATCGTTTTTAGCCACGGCTGCGCGGCGGAGCAGTTCATCCGGCTGCCGGCCGTGCTCGGGACACACGCAAAACCCGATGCAGGCATCCAGCGTGACGTTAACCGACTGCACGTTCAAGCCGGCATCCAGCACGCCGGCCAGCAGCCGGGCCAGCGCCATGCCGCCGTCTTTGTCCGTGTCAGGCGCCACGATCAGAAACTGATCGCCTTCCAGCCGCGCCAGCGTGTGGTCCGGCTCCATGACCCCGCGCAGACGCTCCGCTGTCTGCCGCAACACTTCATCGCCGATTTCATGCCCCAGCGACGATTGAATTTCGCGAAACCGCTGCAGGTGCATGACCATAACCACGACCGGGTTGCCGCTCTTTGCTGCGCCGCGCAAAGCTGCGCGGAGCCGCTCTGTTGCCTGAATCCGGTTTGGCAGCCCCGTCAGCGGATCGAATTCCGCCTGATAGACAATGCGCTGTTCGCGTTGGGCAATACCTTCGCGCATGGTTTCAAACGCACGCGCCAGTTCGCCAAACTCATCGCGCGAACGGATGCTCAGCTTCTGTGTGTAATTGCCGATACTCATGCGCCGCGTGGCCAGCAGCAGTTCGCGGACCGGCTGGGTAACCGCACGGGCAAGAACCAGGGCCAGGATCAGCGCGCCGAGCAAGGAAATGGTTGACGCGTGCAGCAACGCACCCTGCAGGGCCACGAACGGCTGACGGGCCTCGCCGAAACTCTTGTGCGTCAGCACAACAACCCGGTTGTCAGTGCCCAGATAGCTTTGCCGGGCTGACCTGAAATAGTTGCCCAGGGTTTTGGTTGCTTCACGAAACGGCTGCCCTGCGACAATCTGCTCAGTAGCGGTCAGCAGCAGGGCACGTTCCGCCGTGTCCAGAGAGCTGCCCAGCACGCTGATCGTGCCCGACTCCGCGGTCCGCAACAGAGTGATCTCGACCCCGGAGGCCTTCGCCAGACGCTGCGCCAGGCCGTCATCAATACGATAGCCGATGGACAGCCAGCCGTCTGCGGCTGTGGTCGCTACCGGCAGGGTAACCATGTCGTAGGATGCGTCGGGCGTGATCAACAGCTCGCGTTGACTGCCGGCAAGGGCGCTGTAATCCAGCCCGGTCATGCTGACGCTGCCGCTGGTTGCCAGCACTTTACCCGTCGGGTCCAGCAACACGCCGAAGTCCGCGTTCGCCTGGTCAATGCGCGAGAGCAAAATGCGCTCCATGGCAGCCATGTCACTTGCGCGGACGGCCGCCTGCAGTTCGGGGGAGCGCGCGGCGGGCTGCATGATCGCTGCAAGAGCTGTCGCGCGGTGGTTCAGCGCATCCTGGAAGGCGCTGTCCGCTTCGGCCAGATCCTGTTCGGCGCGCGCTATCACCTCGTGCTTCGCGTACTCGAGCACCGCGTAGACCGTTGTGGCCTGCGAGCCCAATACGGCTAGCAATGCCAGTCCCAGCACTTTAGTGTTGAAGCTGCCTAACAGTCTCCGCACCGGAGATCTCCCGTTCCATGCGCCCGCGTCCGCGCCGGCTCTCGAGGCTCGAGAACCAGCGACAATGCTAGCGAAGCGCCGCATGGCCCGATGCGCACTGTGTCACGCCGAACATAATTCAAACAGACGAGGCACGAAACGCGTTATGTTAAATTTAAGCGGTTGGCCGGCCGTGTTCGCAGGCGACCAGCTGGTTTTCCTTTGGCGGGCACAATGGGCAGAATACGCGCCATTGCAGTGCTTGCTGCGCATCTACTCATGACCTCAAACGGATTTGCTTATGCGCGCGTTTCTGGCGACAGCTCTGGATCGTTACATACTCGACCGACCCTGGCTGGCGCTTGGAGCAGTAGCCGCCATTACCTTCGCACTCGCCGCGTTTCTGCCCCGCTTTGAGCTGGATGCGTCGGCTGACTCGCTGCTGCTCGAAAACGATTCTGATCTTCGCTATTACCGCGAAATCGTCGCGCGCTACGGGTCTGACGACTACTTGCTGGTGACCTACACGGCCCGCGACGATCTGTTCAGCGCAGCGACGCTGGCCGACCTGACGGCGCTGCGCGATGAACTGGCCGCGCTACCGAGCGTGGCACAGATCATCAGTATGCTCGATGTCCCGCTGATCTCGGGCCCCGACACCTCGCTGACTTCGCTGCAGCGGCGGATCCCGACGCTGTCGGATCCCGCGACCGACCGTGAGCTGGCGCGCCGCGAGCTGCGCGAGAGCCCGGTCTACAGCAATCTGCTGATGAGTCTCGACGGTGACACGACGGCGCTGCTGCTGCGGTTGCGGCGCGACCCCGAGTACCAGCGCCTGCTGAATGAGCGTGATGAGTTACGCGACAAAGCCGCTGACGGCCGGCTGGATGCAGCCGGGCGGGACGCCCTGCGGGAGCTGGACCAGCGCATTCAGGCACTGCGCAGCGAGCTCACTGCACAGCAGGAACAGGATATTGATGCGATCCGCGACATTCTCAGCCGGCACGCCGAGCACGGGGAGATTCATCTGGGCGGGTTGCCGATGATTGTCAGCGACATGATCGATTACATTCGCAGCGACATTGTGGTCTTTGGCACCGGGATACTGTTGTTTTTGATCGTCCTGCTCCGGTTAATTTTCGGACGGCCGCGCTGGGTCATCGTGTCGCTACTGTGCTGTCTCGTGGCCGTCGTGATGATCGCCGGCTTGCTGGGTTTGCTGGGCTGGCAGGTAACGGTGGTGTCGTCGAATTTTGTCGCGCTCATGCTGATCTTCAGCCTGTCGCTCACGGTGCATCTGATCCAGCGCTACCGCGAGCTGCACACGGCCCACCCCGATGCTGACCAGCGCTGGCTGGTACGTAGCGCGCTGCGCGACAAAGCCAACCCGTGCCTGTTTACCGCGTTGACCACCATGGTGGGGTTTGCGTCGCTGCTGATCAGTGGCATCCGCCCGGTCATCGATTTCGGCTGGATGATGGTGATGGGGATGGTAGCGGTCCTCGGTACGGCGTTCGTCCTGTTCCCGGCCACACTGATGTTTTTCAAGCCCGGTGAGCCGCGTGACCGCGGGGACTCCACGCGCGTCGTGACCGGCTATTTTGCCCGGCTTGTTGAACACTGGCCCAGGGCAACAGCCGCGCTGTGTATCGGGCTGCTTGGTGCCAGTGTGGCGGGCATTCTGCAACTGGAAGTGGAGAACCGGTTTATTGACTACTTCAAGTCCGATACCGAGATCTATCAGGGCATGGTGGTTATCGACAGCGAACTCGGCGGCACGACACCCCTCGATGTCATTCTCGACGCGGATCCCGAGTTCATGAGCCGCAAGGCGGAAAGCCGGGCCGCCGATGATTTCGCCGCCGACGAGTTTGCTGACGAATTTGCTGATGGGGGTACGGACGAGTTCACTGACGAGTTTGCCGAAGAATTCACCGATCCTGAAGCTGACGAGTTCGCGGCCGCCGATGCAGAAGCGGCGGAGGCCAGCGCAGCGGCGTTGCGGCCCGATTTGGGGTCCACCAGTTACTGGTATAACAGCTTCCGGCTGGAGCAGGTGCGCGCAGTTCACGACTATCTGGACGGCTTGCCCGAGACCGGTAAGGTTCTGTCTCTGGCGACGACGCTGGAGATGCTGGAAACGCTCAACCAGGATGAGGCCCCCGGGACATTTTTCCTCTCGGTGCTTTACAAGCGGCTGCCCGACGAGATCAAGGAGGCTCTGGTCGACCCCTACCTGTCGGCTGACGGCAATCAGGTCCGTTTCAGCATGCGGGTGATGGAGTCGGACCGCGGCTTGCGCCGTGATGAACTGCTCGAACGTATTCGCACTCACCTCGTTGACGAGATGGGCTTTGCGCCCGGGCGGGTCAACATTACCGGCATGATGGTGCTCTACAACAATGTGCTGCAGAGCCTGTACCGTTCGCAGATTCTCACGCTGGGAGCTGTTTTTCTGGCGATTATGGTGATGTTCGGCGTCCTGTTTCGGTCCCTCAGCATTGCCCTGATAGCCGTGCTGCCCAGTATCCTGTCAGTTGGCATTGTCCTTGGCTGCATGGGCTGGGCCGGGATTCCGCTGGACATCATGACGATAACCATTGCGGCTATCAGTGTCGGCATCGGCGTGGACGATTCCATCCACTACATCCATCGCTACCTGCAGGAGATGGAAATTGCGGGCGACCCGATTCTGGCCATGCGCCGCAGTCACGCCAGCGTCGGGCGTGCCATGATGTACACATCTATTATCATCATTGCGGGATTTTCGGTGCTGGCTTTATCGAACTTTATTCCCAGCATCCTGTTCGGACTGCTCACCGGGCTGGCGATGCTGATGGCGCTGATTGCCAACCTGACCCTGTTACCACTGCTGTTGCGGTGGGGGCGGATTACGGCTGCGGCATCGCCGGCCTAGATAACCTCGTTATATTTTTCCAGATGCAGCGCACGGGCCTGGGCCTGCCACGCATCGCGTTCTACGCGTTGTTCGAGTCCGGGCAAAACCAGTCGCGCGCGATCGAACACCGCCGGGTCCAGTTCCACCAGTTGGCGGAAGCTGAAGATGCCGAGGAGGTTCAGCTTTTGTTCCAGCTTTTCGCCGATACCGCGAATGCTCTGCAGTTCATCCCGTCGCAGCGCGTTGTCCGCCGGTTCCTCGTGATGCTTTGCGGCACCGTTCGGCTGTGATGTATGGCCGGCAGCGGGCGCTGCCTGCTTGCGATTCAGCGCTTCCAGTTGCGCCCGCAGTGACTTGTTCGTCCGGGTGATCACTACGCAGTGCTGCTTCCAGCGCGCCGCTTCGGTTTCGAGTTGCTGAAGCTGGGCTCGCAGCTCCTCGGTATCGTGTTCATCCTCGTCAAGGATGTCGAGTCCGGCCACCAGCTCACTGCTTTGCGAAGCCACTTTGGCCTGAATTTCCAGCTCGGTAATTCGTGCTCGCGCGCGTTCCAGGTCCTTCTGCAGCAGGCGCTGCTCTTCCAGCAGCGCCTCACGCTGTTCGATTTCTCTGTTGAGCGTCTCTTTAGTGGCGCTGTACTTTTGCTGCGTGTCAGTCAGCTGCGATTCCGCGCGCTGCAGCCGCACATGCAGCTCGCTTGACTGATTCATCGTACCTTCATGAGCGGCCGCGGTTTTGGACAGTTCCTTACGGGCGATGCTCAGCGCCGCGCTGAGTTCACGAACCTCCTGATCACGCGGGTCTTCGCTGCGCGCATCCCGGGTGCGATTGTTCCACACCATCGAGCCTTTCCAGCTCGCGGCGGAGGCTCCCACCAGGAGAGCGATGAAGATGCTGAGCGTCAACGCGGACATATTCGGGTTTCACCTAATACAGGATAAGACGTTAACCGCCCCGCCACCGGCTTTCCTTGAGTTGGTTCTCACTTTCTTGACGCATCTGACGGCGGCGCCACAAGCGGTTATCATGGACGCCGGTGAAACCAGACGGTGGGTTCTATGCCCAGAAACATAGTGTATGGCCTGCTCATAGCGGCCGCTTTGGCGGCCTGTAGCGAAGGTGCGGGCCCGCTTGCAGATCCGGAACAGGCGCGGGAAGCTCTGCTTGAAGCCGACCGCGGATTTGCTCAACGCGCGCTTGAGGCCGGTATTGAGGCGGCCTACGAGGAGTTCCTGAGTGAGGATGCGGTGCAACTCCCGGATGGCGGCGCCCCGTTAGCCGGCAAGACCGCGATTATGGCTAATGTTGCTGAGGCTGCGGCGGCGGCCGATTTCGAGCTGAGCTGGGCGCCCGCGCAGGCGCAGGTGTCAGCCTCCGGCGACCTGGGCTACACCTGGGGACGTTATTTTCTGGATGGCGTCGACGCCGAGGGCCAGCCGTACAGCGATGAGGGCAAATACGCCAATGTTTGGGCTCGCGAAGCGGATGGCCGGTGGCGGGTGGTGCTCGACATCAGCAACCAGAATGAGCTGCTGATGATTAGTGACTTCAGCGGCGCAGACTATCTTGAGCCCGACAATCTGAGCGAGTAGTCGCGCTACCGGACCGGTTTTGAGAAAACGAGGAAATGCTGCTGTGGCAGGAAGTCAGGGTTGCCGACAAACTCAAAGTCCAGTGCCGTCATCTCTTTCTTGACCTGTTCAGCTGACATTTTGTGCACTTCGATGATCGGCACCGTCGGGTCTTCGGCCCGGTACTCTATCAGCACAATTTTGCCGCCGGGCCGCAGCGCTACCCGCAGCTGCTGCATGACTTCGCGGGGCCGGGCGAACTCGTGGTACGCATCAACCATAAACGCCAGGTCAATCGATTCGGGAGCCAGGCCGGGGCTCTGCTCGGTTGCCAGTATCAGCTCGATGTTCTCCAGGTTCGCAGCCGCGGCCCGTTCTTCGACGATAGCAAGCATTTCGGGCTGGATGTCGACCGCGTAGACCGTGCCGGTCGTCAGGCGCTCGGCGATACGCAGCGCGAAGTAGCCTGAGCCGACGCCGATATCGGCGACGTCGCTGCTGCTGTCGAAGGGCAGATTATCGATCAGCAGGTCGGTCCGCTCGGTCTGCTGCCGGTCGGGGCGATCAAGCCAGTCAGCGCCCATGTGGCTCATGACATAGGCGATTTCGCGCCCCATGTAATAGATTCCGGTGCCACCGCGGGTGGCTGTACCCGAGACATAAAATGAATTTTCCCGGGCGTCGCCGGCGGGGGGCTGTGCGCAACTGATCAGCAGAATCGCGGCTAACACGGAGAGTTTGCGCATTGCCTTCACTACCTGATAAAGAGTCCGGCGGCACCTAGGGGGGGGGAGGTGCCGCCGGAGAGTTTGGGGAACGCTATGGGGGGGGGAAGCGTTTCCCCGGGGGGACGAACATGTTAGCTGCAAGTGCAGCGTGAAAGAGGATTCGGGTTGCCGGCAGCCTCGGATTCAGCGGGAGGCGATTTTTTTAAAAATATTCCGGTTGCCCCGTCTATCAGATCGAGATAGCAGCCAGCGTAAGCATGGGAACCAGCGTGGCCAGCAGCACCAGGATCATTTCATCGCGGCGGTCGAGCGAGCGGTTCTGTGCTAATTGGGTCATGGCGGTTTACCTCAGTTAAAGTCTGTTGCGATGGTCAGACTTTAACTCCCGGGCGCCGTGAGTTCTTTTCCCAGTGGTAACGCTTTGTAGCAAAGTGTAACTTAGCTAAATTATTGTAATTATTTGGTTATTTTTGTTCGTTAGCCGTTCGCGACGGCCCGGGCATCGGCTTCGGCGGCACGGAATTGCAAATCCGCGAGCCGCGCATACAGCGGGTCCTTAGCAACCAGCTCCGTATGGCTGCCAACGGCGCGAATGCGGCCGTCTTCCAGCACGACAATGCGGCGCGCTTTCAGCACCGTGGCCAGGCGATGGGCAATAATAATGGTCGTGCGATTTTTCATCAGCTCTTCCATTGCCACCTGCACCAGGCGCTCGCTTTCGGCGTCGAGTGAACTGGTTGCCTCATCAAGCAGCAGGATCGGCGGGTCCTTCAAAATGGCGCGGGCGATCGCGATTCGCTGTTTCTGGCCGCCGGACAAGCGGGTGCCTTTCTCGCCAAGAAACGTGTCGTAGCCCTCCGGGAGCCGCCCGATAAATTCGTCGGCCGCAGCCGCTTCGGCCGCGGCCCGCACCTCGGCGTCGGTCGCATCCGGGCGCCCGTAGCGAATATTTTCCAGCGCACTGGTGCCAAAAATGATCGTTTCCTGCGGCACAACGCCGATCATGCCGCGAACCGCCGCCGGATCCGCTTCAGCGATATTCACACCGTCAATACTGATAGACCCGCTTGACGGGTCATAGAACCGGAGCAGCATCTGGAAAGTGGTGCTCTTGCCGGCGCCCGACGGCCCCACAAACGCGACGGTTTCACCGGGCGCGATCGTCAGGTCGAAGTGATCGAGGGCCAGCGTATCGGGGCGTGAAGGATAGCTGAAACACACGTCGTTAAAGCGAATCTCGCCGCGGCCCGCTGCCGCCAGCGGCACCGGATGCGCGGGTGCGCGAATCGCGGGCTGCGCTTCCAGAAGTTCCATCAGCCGCTCCATCGCGCCGGCGGCGCGCTGCACCTCGCCCCACATTTCGCTCAGCATTGCGCCAGAACTGCCCAGCAGCACGGTAAAGAACACGAATTGTGTCAGGTCGCCCGCGGTCATGGCGTCATCCAGCACCTCGCGCGTGCCCACCCACAGCACCAGCGTGATTGAGCCGAACAGCAGGAACATGCTGCCGAACGACATCACGAAGCGAACCCGGATACGCCGCAGCGCCGCTACAAAAGCCGATTCCACCACGTCTTTGAAACGCTGGCTTTGCTGCGGTTCGAGGGTGAAGGCCTGCACGGTCTGGATGGCGTTCAGCACCTCGTTGGCCATGCCGCTGGAATCCGCCACTTTGTCCTGAGCTGTGCGCGACAGCTTGCGCACCTTGCGGGCTATCCAGATGATCGGAATGATAACCGCCGGGACCAGCAGGAGGATCATCAGGGTCAGCTTCGGGCTGGTGTATATCAGGCCGCCAATCGAGATCAGCAGCGTGACGCTTGAGCGCAGCGCAATGGATACCCCGACGCCGGTGATCGACTGCACCAGCGTCGTGTCGGTGGTCAGGCGTGACAGCACCTCGCCGGTCTTGGTGACCTCGAAAAAACCCGGGTCCTGACGGATGACACGGGCATAGACCTCCGACCGAATATCGGCGACCACGCGTTCACCCAGCCAGGTAATCAGGTACAGCCGTGCCGCCGCCAGTCCGCTCGCCAGCAGAATACCCAGCAGCGCCAGCTTAAAGTAGAAATCGATTTGCTCACGGTCACCGCTGGAAATGCCGTTGTCGACCAGGTCACCCACCACGAAGGGCAGGCCGCCCGTCACTCCGGCCGCCGCCAGCAGGACAATCATCGCCAGCGCAAACGTGCCCTTGTACGGCGCGACAAACGGCACAACCGCGCGCAGCGGCCGCAGTGAACTGCCCTTGGGGCGGGCTTCAAGCTGATTGTGTGGAGGCATAGCGAGGCGTACCAGACTGAGTTGAATGCGCTGCAGTGCCGCGCACGGGTCCGTTAAGGGATGCCACAGTATAAACCCGAATTCGCCAGTCTGGCGGATGCAGATGCAGTTAGCGGGCCGCCGTCAAAACCGAGCGCTAATTCCTGTTCCGGGCGCGCAGCCATGGCTAGAGTGCCCAATCAGCCTGAAGGACCCCGTACCATGCCCATGCAAACGGCGAATGACCTGAATTTGGTTTTGCAATCGCGAGTGCCGCTCATCGTGGTCGAGACGCGCGACGAGGCGCGCTTCCTGGAATTCCTCCAGCGGCTACTAGCCACGCATGCGGCGGACGCGTATCGGCCGCTGTTCCGGTGGTCGGTGACCTCAGGCCTGCAACGCATCGACATTCAGCTCGCCCCGCAGCCGACCAACGCGGCTCCCGACCAGGTGCTTGGACACATACGCTCGGTGACCGCGCCCGGCATCTTCGTGCTGCTGGATTTTCATCCGTTTCTGGATGACCCGGTGCATGTACGGATGCTTAAAGATATCGCTCTCCGGGCCAACAGCAGCCGCCAGACGCTGATGTTGGTCAGCCACGCATTGCAGCTGCCGGCCGAACTGCAGCCCTTTGCGGCCCGCTTCGAGATGAGTCTGCCAGCGGCGGAAGAGCGCGCCGAAATCGTTGCCGCAGTTATCGCCCAGTGGAACAGCGAGCATCCGGGCACGGCCAAAGTCGACCCGCATGCGCGTGAACTGCTGGAAAGAAACCTTGCGGGCCTGACGCGCAGCGATACGGAACGACTGGCGCGGGGCGCGATTTTTGACGACGGTGCGTTGACGCCATGTGACCTGCCCGCCGTCACCCGTGCCAAATACGCCCTGCTCGACCGCGAGGGTGTGCTGAGCTACGAGCAGGACACGGCGCGTTTCGCTGAGATTGGTGGCTTGCGGCGGCTGCGAGTCTGGCTGAACCAGCGTCGCCAGGTACTCGTTCAGCCGCAGTCCGGCGCGCACCTGGATCCGCCTCGCGGCCTGCTGCTTATGGGCGTCCAGGGTTGCGGCAAGAGTCTGGCGGCAAAGGCCACAGCCGGAGTGCTGGGCCTGCCTCTGCTGCGTCTCGATGTGGGAGCGTTGTACAACAAGTTTCATGGCGAGACGGATCGTAACTTGCGCGAGTCACTGCGGCAGGCCGAGCTCATGGCACCCTGCGTGCTGTGGATTGACGAGCTGGAAAAGGCTTTGGCGACCCAGTCTGGTCAGGACGGTCTGAGCAAACGCATTCTCGGGTCGTTCCTGACCTGGCTGGCGGAAAAACGCGCGGCGGTGTTTGTCGTGGCAACGGCGAACGATATTACGCAGCTGCCGCCGGAACTGGTCCGCAAAGGTCGGTTTGACGAAATATTTTTCGTCGACCTGCCGACCCCCGAAGTTCGGCTGGAGATACTGCGTATCCACCTTCGACGCCGGGCTCAGGACCCGGCGGCGTTCGATCTCGTCAGCCTGGTCGACACCACGGACGGGTTCTCGGGCGCAGAGCTTGAGCAGGGCATCGTGAGCGCCCTGTATACAGCCCACGCTCTCAGCCAGCCGTTGACGGATGCCCATCTGCTGGCTGAGTTCCGCCGCAGTCGTCCGTTGTCCGTGTTGATGGCGGAGCAACTCGCGGCTCTGCGGCAGTGGGCCGCGAACCGCACCGTGCCCGCGGACTGAAAGCGGAACCGGTTCACAGTTTCGCGCGGCGCCGGTCCGTGGCCCTGCAATTTCATAGCCCCGCAATGCTGCAGTCACGGTGGCGTTACACGCCGGCACCACAATGCGCGCGTCCTGAGGGCAATGGGGCGTTCGGGACTGGTGATCAGAGAGGAGTCTGCTATGGAAAACTTACAGGTAGTCGTTGCGCTGCTCGCGCTGGTTGCGGCCCCGGTATGGGCTGCCGAACCCGAACTCGAGGACGGCGCTGCAGGGTCAGCCGGCGCGGCAGAACAGCCGCAGTCCCGCGGCATCGAACGGGATATTCAGGATCGCATTGATGCCGAGCTGATGGCTGAGATTCAGCAAAAGTCGGGCATCACCGTCGTTTACCAGACGGCACGCCTGATAAAGCCGCGCGCGGTAGCGACCGAGGAAGACTTGCGGCTGGCTCAAGCCGCGGCAAACTAAGGCTCATCGCGCTCGCATCGCGTGATCAGGCTGCTATGCTCGCAATCTGCACGCAGCGAGGTATCAGCATGAGCAGTTTGAGTGAAACCAGTTTAAGTGAGCGGGTCGCGGGAGAGCGGCGGCGGCTGCGGCAGGTGCGTCAGGCGCTGACGGCCGCAACGGCCGCTCCGGCCGGCGATGCGAGCGACCGGCGCGCTTTCTATCTTGCTATCGGTGACTATTTTGAGGCGGCCATGGCGCGGCTGCATGAGCAGGATATCCGGATGGGCGATATGCTGCGCGCCAAGGCCGACATGCAGGACCCTGCCAACGTTCAGGCCATGGCGGAGCTCGACGAGCGGCTCGCTGGTAACCAGGAGCACCTGCAGAAACTGCTGACGGCTCGCGATCACCTGCGTGCCAACGCCGCTGCCGCGACGCGGGAGTTTGAGCAGGCGGGAGGTGCCTATGCGGGATTTATTGTGGCGAATATGGGGCATCATCCGGGGACTGCAAATCTCGCGGCGGCGTTGTTTGACCAGGCCGACTGGGAGCACATGACGCTGGTCAGCGAAGCCGCGCAGCAGCGTGAAAAAGAACTGTTTGCAGAAGTCTTCGCGAATTTTCCAGCTGAAGTGGAGCGGCCGGCGGACGCCTGATTTAGAGTTCCTCGGCCGGGCGGCAGCCCGACACCTGGTTGGTCTCATTGCTTGCAGTAAATCTGTTTGCTGGCGATACTGTGCGTTTAGTAACGACTTTCGTATGAAAGTGGCTGGCGGGGGTAGCACAGGGTGATAGCAGGCAGGGAGTTCGGCGGCTTGGGTAGCCGCTCAGTGCAGCGTTTTTGGGTCGGACTGGTGGCGCTGGTGGTCAGCCTGCCGCTGGCCGCACAGGTGAATAGCGAAGCCTTTCGTGACTATTTTCTGGTCGGCGAATTCGGCGAAGTCTGCACCATGTGTGAAGTGACTGTCTTGTGTGAGCGGGGCGATGCCGCGCCTGACTACTCGGCCGTGCCCGAAAACACCGACGCCGAGTTCACCCTGTACCATTTGCAGACGCGTACTTTCTGGTCGCAGGTGGGCACTATTTACGAATGGTTTGTCTCCAACTTTTCTGCGGATGGACTTGCGACGCGCGGCCACACCCGTCCGGTGCATGTGTACGAGGTCAGTCAGGGGAAGTGGTCCCCTATGCAAATCATCGAAGGTCGGCTGGTGCTGGAACCCGCGCTGCTGGAGTTTGGTGACCACAATATCGACCGCACGAATCGTGCCTGGCTGGACGCGGCGACGGGCAGGCGTGTCGGTTATTGTCAGCGGCTGCCGCTGTGGGGTGCGCTGGATGTGATTGCCGCTCGCTCGGCAGGAGGCCAGCCATGACCACACTGGCCATCCGCGAGTATCTGGAAGTCTGGCGCTGGGCCTGGATCAAGGCTCATCCCGGCCGTTTTGCCGGCATTGTGCTGCACCTGCTGTTGCGCACCCTGTTCGCCGTGTTCTGGCTGTTTGCCGGGCTGAACAAGATCCGCAAAGACTGGCTGACCACCGACATTCTGGAACGCATCTTTACCGACCGCCTGAGTGAAATGCCGCCGGATGCCTTCGCCTCGCTGTTTCTGCAGGAGTTTGCGATACCGCTCTACCCGCTGGTGGCCTGGGTTATTACCTTCGGCGAGCTCTATGCCGCCGCCGGGCTGATGCTGGGCATGACTACCCGGGTGGCCGCCGCGACCAGCCTGTTTATCCTGGTCGGCCTGGTGGCCGGCGGCTATTACGATGCGTCGCTGATCCCGTTCTTTATTCTCAATTTCGTCTTTCTGAAATGGCCGTCAGGACTGTGGTTCGGGCTCGACCGCTGGCTCGCGCGCCGGTACCCCGCAGCACCCTGGTTTCGCTAGGTTTGCGCGATCACGATTGCCTGAACTAGCGTTGCCCGAATTTGTCCAGCAGCCCGTTCAGTGTTGTACTGGGGCGCATGGCGGCCGCCGTCTTGGCCGCATCAGGGTGATAGTAGCCGCCGATATCCACAGGCTCGCCCTGCGCGGCTGCCAGTTCGCCGACAATTTTCGCCTCGTTAGCCTCCAGTTCCTTCGCCAGCGGGCCGAACAGCGCCTTTAGCTCAGCGTCATCATCTTGGGTGGCGAGCGCCTGCGCCCAGTAAAGCGCGAGGTAAAAATGGCTGCCGCGATTGTCGAGTTCGCCGACTTTGCGTGACGGCGACTTGTCCTGCCGCAGAAATTCGCTGTTGGCCGCATGCAGCGCCGCGGCCAGCACTCCGGCGCGGGCATTGGCGGCTTTCTCGGCCAAATCTTCCAGTGACACCGCCAGCGCCAGAAACTCGCCCAGCGAATCCCAGCGCAGGTGCCCTTCGGCAACAAACTGCTGCACATGCTTGGGTGCGGAGCCGCCCGCGCCGGTTTCGTACAGCCCGCCACCGGCGAGCAGCGGCACGATAGAGAGCATCTTCGCGCTCGTGCCCAGCTCCAGTATCGGAAACAGGTCGGTCAGGTAGTCGCGCAGCACGTTACCGGTCACAGAAATGGTGTCTTCCCCGGCTTTAACCCGGGCCAGCGTGTACTCCATGGCCGCCATCGGGGTCATGATTTTCAGCGTCAGTCCGCTGGTATCGTGATCCTTAAGGTAGGTTTGGACTTTTGTGATCAGCTGGGCGTCATGAGCACGCGCCGGGTCCAGCCAGAAGATTGCCGGAGACCCGGTTGCGCGCGCCCGGCTTACTGCGAGCCGCACCCAGTCGCGAATCGGCAGGTCCTTGGTCTGGCACATGCGCCAGATATCCCCGGCCTGCACCGCATGTTCCGTCAGGGTCATGCCCGCCTGGTTGACCACGCGTATGACGCCGTCCCCGGGTGCCTCAAAGGTCTTGTCGTGCGAGCCGTATTCTTCAGCCTTCTGCGCCATCAGCCCGACATTCGCAACACTGCCCATGGTTTTGACATCGAAGGCACCGTTGGTCCGGCAGAAGTCGACCACGGCCTGATAGATCCCGGCGTAACAGCGGTCCGGAATCATGGCGCAGGTGTCATGCAGTTCCCCGTCGGGCCCCCACATCTGGCCTGACGCGCGCAGCGCCGCGGGCATCGAGGCATCGATAATCACGTCATTGGGGATATGCAGGTTGGTGATGCCCTTGCGCGAGTCGACCATGGCGAGGGCGGGCCGCTTCGCATAGACGGCCTGGATGTCCGCCTCGATCTCGGCCTTCTTGTCCACAGGCAGCCGGTCAAGCTTGTCGAGCACGTCCTGCAGGCCGTGGTTGACATTGGCGCCGATCTCCTTGAGCGTCGCCGCGTGCTTGTCGAGGGCGTCGGCGTAGAACACCGACACACAGTGGCCGAACATGATCGGATCGGAGATCTTCATCATGGTGGCCTTGAGATGGAGCGACAGCAGCACCCCGTCCCGTCTGGCCTCCTCGATCTGCTCGGTGTAGAAGGCGCGCAGCGCCGCCACGTTCATCACCGCGCTGTCGATGACCTCGCCAGCCTTGAGGGCGAGGTCGTCCTTCAGCACCGTCACGGTGCCGTCGTCGGCCACGTGCTCGATCCGC
>JAZBOT010000181.1:0-5344 GCA_036351295.1 Gammaproteobacteria bacterium
CCCGGCGTGCTCGCGCCGCGAGCACGCCGAGTTTTGACTCTGACCCCAAAGATCGTGGCGGGCGGCTATACTCAGGTGCTGTTGAATAGCGCGGTATACCTATCCGCAAGGTCGCTATGGATCCGGTTTCCCAGGGCGTGCTGGGCGCCAGCGTGCCGCAGGCTGTCAGTCGCAAAGAACACATCGTCGCCGCCACGCTGTTCGGCGCCGTGGCGGGCATGGCGCCCGATCTCGACAGCCTGATCCGCTCCGCCAGCGACCCGCTGCTGTACCTGGAATACCACCGGCAGTTTACCCACTCGCTGGTGTTCATACCGGTGGGCAGTCTGCTCTGCGCGCTGCTGTTTTACTACCTGCTGGGGCGGCGCTGGCAGCTCACTTTCAAGACCACGTATTTATTTTGTTTGCTGGGTTACGCGACGCACGGCTTGCTCGACGCCTGCACCAGTTACGGCACCCAGCTGCTGTGGCCGTTTTCCAACGAGCGTTTTGCCTGGAACACCATCTCCATTGTCGACCCGCTGTTTACGCTGCCGTTGCTGGCGCTGGTGGCGCTCGGCTATCGGCGGCGCAACCGCCGCTTCGCAGTGGCGGCGCTGTGCTGGGTGCTGGTGTACCAGGGCTTCGGCTGGGTGCAGCACGAGCGCGTCACCGCCGCCGGCACGGCACTGGCCGCGCAACGTGGCCACACGCCGCTGCGGCTCGAGGTTAAGCCGAGCTTTGCCAACCTGCTGGTGTGGAAGGTTATTTACGAATTGGACGATGGCTATTACACCGACGCGGTGCGCGCCGGGCGCGAGCTCACCGTCTACCCCGGCGTCTTCATCCCCCGCCTGGACGTGGCCCGCGACCTCCCCTGGCTCGACCCCGACTCGCAGCAAGCCCGTGACCTGGAGCGCTTCGCCTGGTTCTCCAAAGGCTTTCTGGCGCTCGACCCGGCCGACCCCACGCGCGTGGTCGATATGCGCTACTCGCTGGTGCCGAATGAAGGCACCGGGCTGTGGAGTATTGGGTTTGACCCCGCCGCGCCGGCCGATGCACATGTAACCCACCGTCCGGAGCGTGACCTGTCGCGCCCCAAGCGGATCCGGTTTCGCGACCTGCTGCGCGGCGAGCCCGCCCTGGCGCTGCAGCCGCAGCTGCGGTAGCCGCGCATCGGGACTTCGCGTTGCACCCGCCCGATACGTGGCAAGCAGGTCGCAAGCCCGTTGCGTTGCCGCGCCGTCCGGTGCAAGGTGGCGCGTTTTAGCCTACCCGCCGCATGATTGAGCACTTATGAATTCCAAGCCCAACCGCCTGCTGCTCCCCCTGCTGTTTACCGGCACCCTGATGGGCGCACTCGACCTCGCCATTATCGGGCCAGCCCTGCCGGTGCTGGAGGTCGAATTCGGTTTGCAGCAGCGCCAGCTGGCCGGGCTGATCAATTCCTACACCCTGCTGCAGATGCTGGGCGCGTTGCTGCTGGCCAAGATTGCCGACCGCAGCGGCGCGCGGCTGATCTACATCATCAGCGTGCTGCTGTTTGCCACGGGTTCCTTGCTGCTGGTGGCCGCCCAGTCGGAGTGGATGCTGTTTGCCGGCCGGTCGGTGCAGGGCTTCGGGGCCGGCGGTATTTTCCCGGCCGCCGCGGCGGTGATCGGCGCGCGCTTTGCGCCGGCGGAGCGCGGCAAGGCACTGGGCATGCTCGGGGCTATCTGGGGCCTGGCCTTCCTGGTGGGGCCCATACTCGGGGGCATCCTGCTGCGGTTTTCGTGGCACTGGCTGTTTGCCATCAACCTGCCCATCGCCGCGGTACTGATCTTCGGCGCGGTCAAACTGCTGCCCGCCGATCCACAGCGCACTCCAAAGCCCTTCGACCGCCGCGGGCTGGTGGTGCTGATGCTGACCCTCGGCGCATTAATTGTGGCCATCAGTAAGCTCGACACCAATGATGTGGTCGCCAGCCTCACCAGCGTACCGGTGGGCGGCGGCCTCGTGGCGCTCGCCGTGCTGGTGGCCGTCTTCTGGCGGGTCGAAAAGCGCGCCACCGACCCCATCGTCAAGCCGGCGCTGTTCGAGTCAGCGCAAATTACCAAGGCCTGCCTGATTTCCGCCGGGGTCAGCGCCATCCAGAGCGGCAGCATCTTTCTGCCCGCGCTGCTGGTGGCCGCACTCGACATGGCGGCTGCCGACGTGGCGTTTTTGCTGCTGCCCGGCGTGGTCGCGGCCACCATCGGCGCGCCGTTGTTCGGCCGCCTGATCAACACCACCGGCACGAGGCTGATCCTGGTGGGTTGCCAGGTGCTATCGCTGGTGGCAATCAGTGTCTATGCCTTCGTGGACCTGACGCTGCTGACGTTTATCGCGGCGAGCATTGTCGGCGGCATAGGCACCTCCGGGCTCGTCGGCGCACCGGTGCGCTACATCATGCTCGGCGAAGCCGGCGGCGAAGACCGCGCCGCCGCCCAGGGTCTGTTGAGCGTCGTGTCGTCGGTGGGCCGCCTGGTCGGTGCCGCGGCCGTGGGTGCCGTGGCCGCGTCGCTGGGCGGCGGCGCCGCCGGCTACCAGGCCGCGTTTGCCGGGCTGCTCGGGCTGGGCGTGCTCATTCTGTTCGTCGCGCTGTCGCTGGAACCCAAGGCTGTTGAGCAAACCAAGCACGCCACCGGGGGGGCTCCGGCCTGAACGCGCGGCCGCTGTTGACGCCAGCGGCCGCCGCAACGGCAATGTCATGAACCCTCGCAGCGTTACTTTCCCGGCCACAGACACACCATTACGCGCAGACGTGAACACGCTCGGGGCGATCGTCGGGGAGGTGCTGGTTGAGCAGTATGGACAAGCGCTCTTCGACCAAGTCGAAGCGCTGCGGGTGGCCGCCATTGGTCGCCGGGAAGCGTCGAGCGCCGACCTCGCCAACATTGCCGAGTCGATCCACAATGCCGATCTGCAGCAGGCGCGGATGCTGGTGCGGGGTTTTTCCGGGTATTTTCAGGTCGTCAATCTGGCCGAGAAAGTACACCGCATCCGCCGCATCCGTGATTACCAGCGCGCGGGCGAAACGCTGTCCGGGTCGCTGCAACAAAAGCTGAGCGAACTGCGTGACGCCGGTGCCACGGCGGCCACGATCGAACGGCTGCTGGCCACGCTGGTGATCGAGCCGGTCATGACCGCGCACCCCACCGAAGCAACCCGACGCACCCTGCTCGCTAAAGAGCGCATTATCGTAAGGCAGCTGGTGGCGCGCTTTGACGCGGATCGTACGCCGCAGGAAGAGCAGACGGCGCTTGACCGCATTCGGCAGGAAATCACCGCCGGTTGGCAGACCCGCAGTTTCGCCACGGCAAAGACGACCGTGGCCGCCGAGCGCGAGCACGTGCTGTTCTATATCAGCGACATTCTTTACGAAGTCGTGCCGGTGTTTTACGAAGCACTGCGGGCGGCGCTCGATGCCACCTTTCCCGGCGCGTTTGCCGACCAGCCCCTGCCGCGGATCCTCAGCTTCGGCTCCTGGGTGGGCGGCGATATGGACGGCAACCCCAATGTCGATCACCGCACGCTGGCCGCCAGCCTGGTGGAGCACCGCCGGCTGATCGTAGAGCGCTATGTCACCGAAACGCGGGCGCTGGCGCAGTCGCTGTCGCAATCACTCGGCGAGGTGGGCGTGGCCGCGGCCGTGACTGAGCAGGTGGCGCGCTACACGGCACAAATGCCGGACACGGCAGCGGCGATCCCGGCGGGTTCCGCCGACATGCCCTATCGTGCTCTGCTAACGTTCTCTGCAGCGCGGCTGCAGCACATTCTCCGGCCTGATAACGACGCTGCAGCCCACGCCTATACCAGCTGTGAAGAATTTCTGGCCGACATGCAGCTGATTCGGGCATCGCTTGCCGAACATAGGGGGACGAACGCCGGGTTGTTTCAGGTGGACCGGCTTATCTGGCGGATCCGCACCTTTGGGTTTCACCTGGCTGCTCTGGATGTGCGGCAAGACTCCGCGGAGCTGCGGGCTGCGGTGGCCAATCTGCTGGGGGATGACGACTGGCACAGCCGCTCCGTCGCGGAGCGCACCACCCGCCTGACGGCGGCCCTGCAGCATCCGCCGGCGCCACCCGCCGAGCCCGGTCCGCCGCTGGAGCGGGCGCTGGCGGTGCTGAGCACCATCAACGCCAGCAGGCATACCTATGGCCCGCAGGCGATCGGTGCGTTCATCATCAGCATGGCGCAAGGCGCTGACGATGTGCTGGCCGTGTTGTTGCTGGCCCGCGTGAGCGGCCTGACCGATGCCGCCGGCCACGCGCCGCTCGATGTGCAGCCGCTGCTCGAAACCGTACCGGACCTGGAGGCGGGCCCCGGCATTCTGCGCCAGCTCGCTGCCCTTGCGCCGTACCGCGGGCACCTCGAACAGCGCGGCAATCGCCAGCTGATCATGATCGGCTACTCGGACAGCTGCAAAGACGGCGGCATCGCGTCGGCGCGCTGGGCCCTGCAGCAGGCGCAGCAGCAAATGAGCACCACGGCAACGGAGCTGGGCTTAAAGCTGGGCTTCTTCCACGGCCGCGGCGGCACGGTCAGCCGCGGCGGCGGCAATATGGTGCACGGCATCTATGCAGCACCGGCGAACAGCGTCAACGGCTACCTGCGCGTTACCGAACAGGGCGAGGTCATTCACCAGAAGTACGGCATACGCGCGATCGCATTGCGTAATCTCGAGCAAATTACCGGGGCGACGCTGGCGGCCACGCTGCGATCCCCGCCGGCAGACGTCGACAATTGGCTGAACGTGATGACGACGATCGCCGCCGCCAGCAAGGCACGCTATCGCGAGCTGGTTTACGGCACGCCTGAGTTCGTCAGGTATTTTCGACAGGCCACACCCATCGATGTCATTGAGCGCCTCGCCATCGGTTCCCGCCCCAGCGCACGCCGCTCAAAAGACGGCATTGAGAACCTGCGCGCGATTCCGTGGGTGTTTTCGTGGGCCCAGATTCGGGTTGGCCTGCCCGGCACATTCGGTGCGGGGACCGGGCTGGCAGCCGCCATCGAGCAACACGGTCTGGTCGCCGTGCGGGCCATGCTGCAGTGGCCGTTCTTCAGCGGGCTTTTGAATGACATCGAGATGGTGCTTGCCAAATCGGACCTCGACATCGGCCAACGCTACAGCCTGCTGGCGGAACCCGGCCTGCGATTCATTCATGACGACATTGCAGCCGAGCTGCGGCTGGCCGAGACTCTGATCCTGGATATCAAGCAAACCGATCAGCTGCTTACTGAAGACCCCACGCTGCAGCGAGCTATTCGCTTGCGCAATCCGTATGTGGACCCGCTCAACCTGCTGCAGATTAAACTGTTGCGCGACTGGCGGGCGACC
>JAZBOT010000182.1:0-4013 GCA_036351295.1 Gammaproteobacteria bacterium
CACCAGACCGTCGATTGCGGCGAAGAGCTCGCGGGTGTCGCCGACGACGTACTCGACAATGTTTTCGGCGAGTGCTTCGCGTGCGGTCAGCGTGGCCGCCTCGGTAACAGCGCGCTCCGCCCAGTCGGCATTGCGGCCATGGCGCTCGGCGAGCGTGCGAATATAGGCAACCGCGTCGTTGATTACCTTGCGGTCCATGGCCGAGCCCTGCGGCGGCGCGGCGGGCGCCGGGCCTGACTCGTCCGCGTTGTCGTCTGTCGCCGGTTTGGGGCCGAAATCGGCGGGCGACGGCAGCACACCGTCACCGGTCATCGACACCGGTGTAGCGGCACCGATGTGGGTCGTCGGTGCCATGGCGGCAATGTGGCTCGCGAGCAGAATATACGTACCGGCGCTGTCGGCGCGCGCGCCGGCCGGCGTCACGTAGGTCGCGACCGGCACGTCAGAAGCAAGAATTGCCTGAATGATGTCACGGGTGGCGCTGACCAGCCCACCCGGCGTATCCGCGCTGATCAGCACCAGGCTGGCGTCCGTCGCGTTGGCATGCTCGATGGCCTTGATGACATACTCGGCCGTGGCCACACCGATCCCGCCCTTGAGCTCGATGTTGACGATGGAGTCATCCGCAAAGCTCGCCGCATGAGCGAGCAGGCAGGCCGCCGCCAGCAGGGCGGAGAACGGCCGGGATACGGTGACCCCGCGGCGCGTTGTCTCGACGTTCATGCGCCCATCATAACAGGCACGCTGTGATCGCGGGTGGCGAGTTCGGCCGGCAACTCGCAGTCGCAGCATACCCATCAGACACCGAACTCAGGTACCATTTGCCCGGGGTTTCAACACAATCGCGGCAGGAGCCATGCAACGCATCCGGGTGATTCTGGCTGCCCACGGCGAGGCAGAAAGTGCGGGGCTGACGGAAAACTTTCAGGTCGGCCGGCGCACGCTTGGGCATGCTGCCGAGGTGATGCGCCTGCCGGCGCCGTTACGGCTGGCGATATGCGCCGCGGCCGCAGTCCGCAAACGGCTGGCCGGAGGTTCGGGCTCACCCCACAATGCCAACACGCGGCAGCAGGCGGCAGCGCTTGAGCAGGTATTGCAAGCGGATGCGACGGCCAGCTATCACGTGGAGGCGGCATTCGCATCGGCCCTGCCCTGTCTGGACGACGTGGTCGGCACCCCCGGCGATGCAGACCAGCAGTTGCTGCTGAGCATGATCCCGACCGACTCGCGCCTGTCCTGCGGCCTGATTTGTCATCCGCTGCTGGCCACCTCAGCAGCGACGCGGGCGCGCACGACAGTGATGGCGCGCTTGTGGGACGCTCCCGAACTCATCGCAATTCACTGCGCGCACATTGCCGAGCATTTTCCGCGACTCGATCCCGCAAAATCCAATTGCCTGGCGCTGATACTGCACGGCACGGTCATGCGGGACGAACGCGGCCGGACGCCGGACTACCACACCGGGGCCGCTGAAAAGACCGCTTATGCCGAAGCCCTGCGAGCCGCGCTGCTGGCGGTGCCGGAGCGCCCGTGGCAGCGCGTCGCAATCGCCTATCTGAATCACGGCGTCGGCGGCGAATGGTCGAGCCCGACCCTGCCGGAGCTGCTGTCCGAGCTGGGCGCGGCAGGGGTCGACAGCGTCGTGGGGTATGCCTGCGAGCACTTGGTGGACGGTGGCGAAACCGTTGACCTCCCAACCGTGCTCGCGGCCGGACCGGTCCCCGAGACGCATCGCCTGCCGTGCCTGAACGCCTCCCCGGCGTTCATCGAATTTCTGGCCGCGCGGGTGCGCGCAGCGGCCGCGGCTGCCCCCGGAACAACCCTGTGTTGCGCCCCCTGCCCCTTACTCCAGGATCGCCCCCCGTAGGCACTGGCAGACCAAACGTTTCAGGCAGGCTGGGCAACGCTGGTGGCAGATGCACACGGCACAACAAATACAGGTACACAACATGAATGCGCAATTTAAGAACGTGGCGGCAATAACCACTCTGGCCTGCGCCCTGGCCCCAACTGCCAGTCTTGCTGGTGACGAATGGGATGTGGGGCTGAGTATCTACGGGTACTTTCCCGATATCTCCGGCAGGACACAGTTCCCGGTTGGCGCAGGAACTGATTTCGATATTGGCATCGATTCCATTCTGGATAATCTGGAACTCACCTTCCAAGGCAACTTTGATATCCGCAAGGACCGCTTGGGCGTCTTTACAGATGTGATTTATCTGGATGTCGGGAACAACAAAAGCCAGGCGTTCGACGGCACTGTGGGCGGCACACCGCTTCCGGCCGAAGCTGAGGCCAACGCGGACGTGAATGTCAAAGCCCTTATATGGACCACTAGCGCCTACTATCGCCTGTTTGAGCAGCAACGCGGCAGCCTCGACCTCATGGTTGGGGTACGTTACTCAGACATAAAACAGCAACTCGCGTGGAACCTGGAAGGATCTCTAGTTGGCATAGCACTGCCGGGTCGCACCGGCTCTCGCAGCGTCAGCACAAGCTACCTGGACGGCATTGTTGGGGTGCGCGGCCGCGCAGCACTGGGTGACGGCAATCACTGGTTCATCCCCTACTATGCGGACATTGGCACGGGAGACTCTGACCTGACGTGGCAAGCCGCCGCGGGCGTAGGTTATGCGTTCGGTTGGGGTGAAATGTCTGCCGGCTGGCGCTATGTAGCGTATGACATGGCCTCCGGAAAGCCCGTTCGGGACCTGACGCTGAGTGGGCCGCAGATCGGCGCCGCGTTCCGCTGGTAAACCACCGAGCCGCAGTAACGACTAATGCTGGCAGCGATCGCAAAACGACCTTCGGCAGTTACTGCATTTAAGCGTTGCGCGCTGGCAACGCATGGTGCATTGTTGGTCCATTGCGGGTCAGCAGATTGCACACTAATTCAGTAGCTCCATCCGGGCTGGACTCTTAATTGGATGTCGCGAACAAACTTGGGGAAGAGTTGCATGAAAATTCAAATTAGTGATGTAGTAGTGACGCTGTTTATCGGGGCCGGGCTCACCGGGTCCGCAGGCGTTTTCGCTCAGGGTAGCAACCCGGGCCTGGCCGCTCCGGCTCCGGAGAAGGTGCAAGATGCGTTTGACTCGCAAGCGCCGTATTCGCCTTATGCCGGGCGTGATTTCCCCACCCGGCCGTATTTTGGCGATACCCACCTGCACACGGCATTTTCGATGGACGCCGGCGCATTTGGCGCACGCCTTTCCCCCGCAGACGCCTACCGATTCGCCCGTGGCGAGCAAGTCCTTTCGTCAACCAAGCAACCGGTCAAGCTTTCGCGGCCCCTTGATTTTCTCGTGGTCGCAGATCACTCGGACAACATGGGCTTCTTCCCGGCGATGTTTGCGGGTGACCCACGCATTCTCGCCAATGAAACCGGCAGGAAATGGTTCGACATGGTCAATGCCGGCAAAGGTGCCGATGCGGCTATTGAAATTATCGTTGCCTTTTCGCAGGGAACGTTCCCGACTGACATCATGTTTTTCCCGGGTACGGACGGTTATAAGACGGCTTGGAAGCAGACGATTGATGCGGCCGAAGCCGCCAATGATCCGGGCACGTTTACCGCATTTATCGGCTATGAATGGACTTCTAACACCGGCGGCAACAATCTGCATCGCAACGTTATTTTCCGTGACGACGCAACCTATGCGCGGCAAGTTGAACCGTACACCGTTTACCCGCCGTATGGCAGTGACAATCCGGAAGGCCTGTGGGCATGGATGCAGGCTTACGAAGACAAGACCGGCGGCGATGTCCTGGCGATTGCCCACAATGGCAACCTGAGCAATGGGCGTATGTTCCCGCTGGTCGAGGCTTTCGGCAAGCGACTGAACCGCAACTACGTCGAAACCCGTGCGAAATGGGAGCGCCTCTACGAGGTGACGCAGACCAAGGGCACGGGCGAAGCCCATCCGTTCCTGTCGCCCAATGACGAGTTCGCTGATTTCGAGATCTGGGACAAAGGCAACCTCGATGGCAGCGTCGCGAAGACCAACGACATG
>JAZBOT010000183.1:0-27599 GCA_036351295.1 Gammaproteobacteria bacterium
CAGAGCGGATTGCTGCCGGGTTCAGGCATCTGCTCGAACAACTGAGTGGCAGCGCAGAGCGCCGGCTGGCTGAGCTGTCGCTGCTGGCGGCCAGCGAGCGCGACTGGTTGGTGAATGAGTGGAATGCGACGGCGCGCCCCTACCCGGCGAGCGCCACCTTGCCGCAACTGTTTGAGACGCAGGTCGCCGCCACCCCTGATGCGACAGCCGTGGTGACTGCCACTGAGACCCTCAGCTATGCCGAGCTTAATCGCCGCGCGAACCGCCTCGCCCATTACCTGATAGCGGCGGGCGTCGGTCCGGATTTGCCGGTCGGTGTTTACATGGAGCGCAGCATTGATCTGGTGGTGGCTTTGTATGCGATCATCAAGGCGGGCGGTGCCTATGTGCCGCTGGACCCGGACTACCCGCAGCAACGCCTGGCACAGATGCTGGCCGATGCGCAGGTCAACTGGGTACTGACGCATGCTGCCGTCGCGGCCGAGCTGCCCGGCACCAGCGCAGCGGTGCTGAGCCTGGAGGCGATTGCGGGCGAGCTGGCAACGCTGCCGGCCGGCAACCCGGCCGCGCGCGCGCAGCCTGAATCGCTGGCATATATTATTTTCACCTCCGGCTCGACAGGGCGGCCGAAAGGGGTGATGAACGAGCATCGCGGCATCTGCAACCGCCTGTTGTGGATGCAGGAGGCATTCGGGCTGGGCCCTGCAGACCGAGTGCTGCACAAAACTCCGTTCAGTTTTGACGTTTCTGTCTGGGAGCTTTTCTGGCCGCTGCAAACGGGCGCATCGCTGGTGCTCGCGAAACCGGGCGGCCACCGGGATACCGGTTACCTCTGTGAGTTGATCGCTGCGCAGCAGATTTCAACGATACATTTTGTGCCCTCCATGCTGGCTGTGTTCCTCGATGACCCGCATGTCGTTCGGGCGAATGTTCTGCGGCGCATCATTTGCAGCGGTGAAACACTCACCACCGACTTGCAAAGCCGTGCGCTCAATACGCTTGATGCCCACTTGTTTAATCTTTACGGTCCCACCGAGGCCGCGGTCGATGTCACCTTCTGGCGCTGCCGGCCGGAGCCGGGCGTCACCCGGGTGCCAATCGGCCACCCGGTTGCCAACACCCGCATCTACATCGTCACGCCGGACGGCGCTTTGGCGGCACCGGGCGCGCCCGGTGAGCTGTGGATCGGCGGTGTACAGGTTGCCCGCGGCTATATTAATCAGCCGGAGCTCAGCGCTGAGCGTTTTACCGCGGACCCGTTTGCCGAAGAACCGGAAGCGCGGGTCTACCGCACCGGCGACATCGCCCGGCTGCGCGATGACGGGGCGCTGGAGTTCCTGGGTCGGAGTGACGATCAGGTCAAACTGCGCGGCTATCGCATCGAGCCCGGCGAAATCGAGACGGTCTTCGTTGCGCAATCAGGGGTCTCCCGGTGCGCCGTGATGCTGCGCGAAGATACGCCGGGTGATCAGCGCCTGGTCGCTTATGTCTGCGCAACGGCCGCGGTGTCATCGGACGATCTGCTGGCGGCCGCCCGGGAACGGCTGCCCGCTTTCATGGTGCCGGCGGCGGTCGTGCTGCTGGAGCAATTGCCGCTGACCCCCAGCGGCAAGCTGGATCGCGCCCGCCTGCCGGCGCCCGAATGGCGCCAGGCAGGCACGGCGGCGGCAGAACCCCGCAACCCCGTCGAAGCGACACTGGCCGAGATCTGGGCAGACACGCTGCAACTTGACCAGGTCGGCATCCACGATGATTTCTTCGCCCTGGGCGGGCACTCGCTGATCGCTATGCAGCTGGTCTCGCGAATCATGGCGCGACTGCAGGTGCAGCTGCCGCTTGATGCCCTGTTCAACACGCCCACCGTCGCCGGCCTGGCCGCCGCGATCAGTACGGCCGGGAACGACCCGCGGCCGGCGCCGGACAGTCGGCCCATTAGCCGCACGGCCCGCCGTGACCGGCGGCGGCGCAAATGAATCTCGGCACGCAGAACACGGCGAACGAAGACCAGGCGTTTGAGGCCGTTGCCTCGTTTGCGCAACAGCGGCTGTGGTTTCTCGATCAGCTCGAGCCCGGCAGCGCTGTCTACAACATCAGCGTGGCCTGGTGCCTGCACGGGCCACTCCAACCCGAAGCCCTGCAGCAGGCGATAGACCTGCTGCTCGCCCGGCACGAGACGCTGCGGACAACGTTTGACCGGACCGACAACCTGCCGGTGCAGGTGGTCGCGGACACAGGACACGTGGCGCTGGAGCGCGTCGCGCTGCAGTCGCCGGTCGATGCACAGCTGCGGGAGCTGGCGCGACGACCGTTTGACCTGCGGCATGGCCCGCTGCTGCGGGTCACGCTGCTCAGCCAGGATCCCGGCGAACATGTTCTGCTGCTGTGCATTCATCACATTGTCGCCGACGCCTGGTCGCTGGATATCCTGTACCGGGAGCTGGCGGAGGCTTACACAGCCGCACTGACGGGCGACACCTGCCGTTTCCCCGTACTTGAGGTGCAGTACGCCGACTTCGCCGAGTGGCAGCAGGACTGGCTGCGGGGTGACGAGCTCGAGCGGCAGCTCAGCTACTGGCGCCAGCGCCTCGCCGGCGCCCCCGGACTGCTCAGCCTGCCCACCGACCGGCCGCGGCCGCGGGTGCAGGACCACGCGGGCGCTAACCTGCAGCGTCCGCTGCCGACCAAGCTTGCCGCGGCGCTCAGGCAACTGGCGCAGGATCACTCCTGCACCCTGTTTCACCTGTACTTCGCCGCTTTTGCCGCACTCCTGAGTCGCTGGGCGGCAACGGCCGACCTCGTGATCGGCACGCCGATCGCCGGGCGCCAGCGCAGCGAGCTGGAAGGGCTGGTCGGTTTTTTTGTTAACACCCTGGCGATGCGGATTGAGCTGGACGATGATCCGACTTTTACCACGCTGCTGCGGCGGGTGCGCGACGACAGTCTGCAAGCCTATGCGCATCAGGACCTGCCGTTCGAGAAACTGGTGGAAGAACTGGAACCGGAACGGGCCACCAGCTATGCACCCTTGTTCCAGGTACTGTTTGTATTGCAACACGCCGGCGGCAACTCCGCGGCGTTTGGCGACCTTGAGGCGGAAGTACTGCTGGTTGAGAGCGGCACCGCAAAGTTTGATCTCACGCTTTTTGTTACCGCAGCGACTTCCACAACCTCGCTGCTAATGGAATACAACACAGCGCTGTTTGACGCCACCACGATAGAGCTCATGCTGGCGCATCTCGAGCGGCTGCTGAGTGCAATCGCAGCCGACCCGCAGTGTCCCGTCTCCCGGATACCGCTGCTCGGAGAGCAGGAAGCGGCGCGCTTACTGAATGACTTTAACGCGACGGCGCGCGACCTGCCGCCCTTCCCGGTAGCGCGGCTGGTTGAACAGCAGGCGCAGCGGACTCCTGCGGACTGCGCCATCGTCGCGGGCACGGCTGAACTAAGCTATGCCGAGTTGGATACGCGCGCCGACGCACTCGCTGCGGCATTGCAGACGCACGGCGCACAGCATGACACGCGGGTCGTGGTCTGCATGCCGCGGTCGATCGATCTGGTGGTCGCCGTGCTGGCCGTGATGAAGTCGGGCGCGGCCTGTGTGCCGGTTGACCCGGACTATCCGGCCGCCCGTCGTGCCCGTATTCTCGCAATGGCGCAGCCGGTCGCCGCGGTCACCGCCGAGGCGGGCGGAGAGTGGCCATCCGGAACTGCTGTCGTCGCGCTGGACCGTTTCGACTGGCGTGCACCGGCGACCAGCACGCTGCACGGCGCGGGTGAAATAGCCTATGTGCTGTTCACCTCGGGCTCCACCGGTGAACCCAAGGGCGTCGAGATGACCCACGCCGGCCTCAGCAACCTGGTGCAGTGGCAGATCAGTCAGCCACGACTGGCGGTGCCCGCACGCACCCTGCAGTTCGCGTCACTCAGCTTTGACGTCAGCTTCCAGGAAATCTTTACCACCTGGGCACAGGGTGGCTGCCTGGTGCTGGTCGACGCCGAAACCCGTCGTGATATGGCCGCACTGGCGCGGCACCTGACCATGACAGGAACTGAACGGCTGTACCTGCCGTTCGCCGCTCTGTCGCCGCTGGTTGATGCACTACTGACAGGCGCTCAGGGCCGGCCTGCGCTGCGCGATGTTATTGTCGCCGGCGAGCAGCTGCAGATCACGCCGGCGCTGCGCGAACTGTTTGCGAACCTGGACGATGCCTGTCTGCACAACCACTACGGCCCGACCGAAACTCATGTCGTAACAGCCTGCACGCTCGCGGGTGATCCGGCCGGGTGGCCGGCGCTGCCGCCGATCGGTCGGCCGCTGGCCAACACGCGAGCCTATGTACTCGACCACCATCAGCAGCCAGTGCCTGTCGGGGTTCCCGGCGAGCTGCACATTGCCGGCGTGCAGGTCGCCCGCGGCTATCTGGGCCGCGCCGAACTGACGGCCGAGCGCTTTATTGACGATCCGTTTGCCAGCCAATCCGGCACCCGAATGTACCGGACCGGCGACCGCGCGCGGTGGCGCGCCGACGGGCAGCTGGAATACCTCGGCAGGACGGATCAGCAGCTGAAATGGCGCGGCTACCGGATCGAGCCGGGTGAGATTGAGGCATCGCTGACCCAGCATCCGGCCGTGCTGCAGAGTGCCGTGGTGCTGCGCGAGGACACGCCGGGCGACCCGCGCCTGATTGCTTACGTGGTGGGCGCCACCGCCGAGCCGGACATCGAGGAGCTGCGAGCTCATTTGCGCGCCCAGCTGCCGGCTTACATGCTGCCTTCGCAGTTTGTTGTGCTGCAATCGTTGCCCCTGACCCCCAGCGGTAAGCTGGCGCGCAACCTGCTGCCCCGGCCGGAAGCCGCGGCGCCGGGCTCCGACCCCGTCGCACCGCGGACGGTGGTCGAAACGCGGCTGGTGCGGCTGTGGTGCGACGTGCTGGGCCTAGAGCAGGTGGGGATCCATGATGATTTCTTCCATCTCGGCGGGCATTCGCTGCTGGCCACCCAGCTGATTTCGCGGATACGGGATGCCTTTGGGATCGAGGTGCCGCTGATCGAGCTGTTCGACAAACCGACGGTGGCAGAGTTTGCGCCGCTGCTTCCGGAGCCCGCGGCCGCTGCGCCGGCCGCTATACCCTGCGCCGACCGCCGGTCATCGCTGCCACTTTCCTTTGCCCAGCAGCGCCTGTGGTTCCTCGACCAGCTCGAGCCGGGCAACAGCGCCTATAACTTCCCGGTTGCGCTTGCCCTGCAGGGGCAGCTGGATATCGGCTGCCTCGAACAGGCGCTACAGGCACTGACGGAGCGGCATGAAAGCCTGCGGACGGTATTCTCCGGTACCGCCACGGACGCCGCACAGCAAGTATTGCCGGCGTGCGCGGTGCAGCTGCAGCAGGCGACCGTCCCCGCAGATCGTAACGGCCGGGAGGCGGAACTGCGGCGCCTGACGCGAGTGCCGTTCGACTTGCAGCAGGGGCCCTTGCTGCGGGCCCATCTGCTGCGGGTCGCCGCGAGCGACACGCACATCCTGCTGCTGGTTATGCACCACATCGTCACCGACGGCTGGTCCCTCAATATCATCCTGACCGAACTGGCCGCGCTGTATGCAGCCGCCGTGCACGGCCAGCCGTCACCGCTCCCTGCACTGCCGGTGCAGTATGCGGATTATGCGAGCTGGCAGCGCGCCTGGCTGCAGGGTGACGAACTGGAACGGCAGCTGAGTTTCTGGCGGAAGGCCCTGGCCGATATGCCACCCGTGCTGGAGCTCCCGCTCGACTATCCGCGACCGGCCGAACAGACTTACCACGGCAGCAGCGTGTTCACCGTGATACCGCGTCCGCTGCTGCTACAGCTGCAGGCGCTGGCCCGGCGCGAGAACTGCACGTTGTACATGCTGTTACTCGCGGCTTTCGATGTACTGCTGGCAAAGTATGCCGGCACGACCGAGCTGGTGGTGGGCACGCCGATCGCCGGCAGGCAACGCAGCGAACTGGAATCGCTGATCGGGTATTTCAGCAACACGCTGGCGATCCCGGCACGCCTCGACGCCGAGGACCGCTTTACTGAGTTTTTGCGCGGCGTGAAGCAGGCCACACTCGACGCATACGCGCACCAGGATTTACCGTTTGAGAAGCTGGTGGAAGAGCTCCAGCCGGAGCGTTCGCTGAGTCACCCACCGATTTTTCAGGTGATGTTTGTACTGCAGAACGCGCCGCTCTCGGCCGTGCAGTTCGACACCTGCGACGCGACCCTCGTCGGCTTCGAAATGGGTATCGCCAAGTTCGATCTGCTGCTGGAAGTGGCAGAGACTCGCGACGGCCTGCGGGCGGGTCTGCAGTACAACAGCGACTTGTTCGCTGCGGCCTCGATGGAACGCATGCTGAACCACCTGCACACCTTGCTCGCAGCCATCATAGAGCGTCCCGAGACGCGCCTGAAAGAGCTGCCGCTGATCTCCCCGAGCGCGCGGCGGCAGGCGCTGCAAGCACTCGCGCGGCCACCCGTTGACTACCCGCCAACCCGGGTGCAGTGTCTCGTGGAGGAGCAGGCGGTGCGCACCCCCGATCGATTGGCCGTTGAAATGGCCGGCCGCGGCTGGAGCTATGCGGAACTCAATGCCCGGGCCAACCGGCTGTGCCGGCAGTTGCAGGCACAGGGGACAGTTCCGGGACAGCGCATCGGTATCTGCATGGAGCGGTCCCTGCAGATGACAGCGGGCGTTTTGAGCATACTGAAGGCTGGCGCCGCTTACGTGTCGCTCGATCCGGGCTATCCCGCGAGCCGCATTGAGGCCATGCTGGCAGACGCCGACGTCGAGCTCGTGCTGACCCAGGCAGCGCTGCGGGCCGCCCTGCCGCACTCCTGCCGCACGCTTGTGGTGGACGACAGTGAGGCGCTGCCGCCCCGCGACGATACCGCTGCCGCCAACCCGCCGCCGACCGGCGACTCCGTCTACGTCATCTTTACCTCCGGCTCGACGGGTCGTGCCAAGGGTGTTGAACTCACGCACGCAGGCGTCAGCAACCTGGTGCAGTGGCAAAACCGCCAGCCGGGGCTGGACACCCCCGCACGCACCCTGCAGTTTGCCTCGCTCAGTTTCGACGTCAGTTTTCAGGAGCTGTTCACGACCTGGGCCCAGGGCGGCACCGTGGTGCTGGTGGACGAAGATGAGCGGCGTGACTTCACGGCACTGACACAGCTGCTGGAGTCCGCGCGCATCGAACGCCTCTACCTGCCCTGTGCAGCGCTGCAACCGCTGGCAAACGCCGCGCTGGCAGCGGCGCCCCGGCTGCCGTTGCGCGACGTGATTGTCGCCGGCGAGCAGCTGCAGATCACACCGGATGTGCGCGCGCTGTTTGCGGCGCTGCCCGGGACACGGCTGCACAACCACTATGGCCCTTCCGAGACCCACGTTATTACCAGCCACACGCTGGGCGTCAGCCCGGCAGACTGGCCGGTATTGCCGCCGATCGGGCGCCCGGTCGACAACACTGCCGTCTACGTGCTGGATGCCGACGGCCAGCCGGTCCCCCCGGGCATCCCGGGCGAGCTCTGTGCCGCCGGCGTTCAGGTGGCGACGGGCTATGTCGGCAACCCGGCGCTCAATGCAGGGCGCTTCAGTAAGGATCCGTTTGGGCCGGAGGGACGCCGCATGTATCGCACCGGCGACCGGGTGCGATTGAACGGCGCCAACGAACTCGAGTATTGCGGACGTGCTGACAGTCAGTTCAAATGGCGCGGCTACCGCATCGAGCCGGGAGAAATCGAAGCCGTGCTTAGTGCCCATGCCGATGTCGCGCAGGCAGCGGTCCTGCTCCGCGAGGACCGTCCGGGTGATCCGCAGCTGGTGGCCTATGCAGCGACCGGAAACCGGAATACGGCTGCCGCCGTGCTGCGCGATCATCTGGCCGCGCAGCTGCCGCCATACATGGTCCCGGCGCTCATTGTTACGCTGCCGGAGCTGCCGCTGACGCCCAGCGGCAAGCTGGATCGCCGGGCGTTGCCGGCCCCGCAGCAGGTGGCTGCCACCCTGCCCTACCGGGCGCCGGCTACGCCGCTGGAACAGCTCCTCACTGAGCAGTACGCGGCTGTTCTCAATATAGAGCGCGTTAGTAGCGATGCCGATTTTTTTCAGCTGGGCGGCCACTCGCTGCTGGCGACTCGTCTCATATCGCGCATACGCGATGCAGCAGGGATTGAGCTGCCGCTGAAAGACGTATTTCGGCACCCGACGCCGGCGCGCCTGGCCGCGCGCATCGGTGCGCTCCAGACTGCGGCTGACTTGCGCGTCGGTGCATCGCAGGTTGCGGACGATGACCGGGAACAGTTCGAACTATGAGCACGACCGAACTACTGGAGCAGCTGCGTGCAGCCGAGATCACGCTCGCGGTGGCCGACGGTCGCCTCAGCGTCAGCGCGCCCAAAGGCCGCCTGACGCCGGAATTACGTGCGGCTTTAACGGCGAATAAAGCCGAGTTGATTGAACTGCTGCAGGATTCCGCCGGCGCGGCGACAGCGACGGCTGCCCCGCTGCAGCGGGCCGACCGCTCGCGACCACTGCCCCTGTCACACGCTCAGCAGCGCATCTGGTTTCTCGAGGAGCTGGAAGGTGGCAGCGCTGTCTACAACATCCCCTGGGCCGTGCGGATTCGCGGCCCGCTGCAGCCGGACGCGCTGCAACAGGCCCTGAGCGAGCTGCAGCAACGGCACGAAAGCCTGCGCACCACGTTCGCAGATACCCCCGCCGGGCCGCGGCAGCAGATTAACGCCGGCGGCGACCTGCAGATAGAGCGGCTGCGGCTGCCCGCCGCCAGCGATGCCGAGGTCAAGGCGCAGGTTTCCGCGTGGGCCGGCCGGCGGTTCAATCTGCGCCGCGGCCCCCTGCTGCACGCCGGCCTCATCGAGTCGGGCCGCGATGACTGGGTGCTGGTGCTGGTCATCCACCACATTGTCATGGACGGCTGGTCGCTGGAGATTCTGCAGCGTGAGCTGTTCGCCCTGTATGCAAGCCACACGGGCGGCGGCCCGGCGAACCTGCCGGAATTGCCGCTGCAGCTGGCCGATTACGCGGCGTGGCAGCGCGAACAGATTGCGCACGGCGCCTTTGCTGACCAGGTCCGCTACTGGCAGCGGCAACTGTCCGGCGCTCCGGCGCTGCTGGACCTGCCGACAGACCGGCCGCGGCCGGCGGAACAAAGCTATCGAGGTGCCCGGCTGCGCCGGCTGCTGCCGGGTGATCTGAGCCGCGACCTGCTGGAGTTCGCGGGCGACCGCGGTGTCACCCTGTTTATGGTGCTGCTGGCGACCTACCAGGTTCTGCTTGCACGCTATTCCGGACAGCCCGACGTCGTTGTCGGCACGCCCATCGCCGGCCGCCAGCGCAGTGAACTGGAAGGTCTGGTTGGCCTGTTCCTGAACACGCTGGCCATGCGCAGCGATCTTGGCAGCGACCCCGCGTTCGGCGAACTGCTCGCCCGCGTGCAGGCCTCCTGCCTCGAAGCGTATGCCAATCAGGACATGCCTTTCGATCGCATCGTCGAAGCTCTCGACACGCCGCGCAACCTGTCGCATCCGCCAGTCTTCCAGGTACAGTTTGTGTTGCAGAACGCGGCGCGCGCCGGGGTCGTCACCGGGGGCCTGACGTTTGCTGCCGTGGATTTCGATTACGGCACCGCCAAGTTTGACCTGACGCTGGCCGCGGCCGAGATGCCGGACGGGCTCGCGGTCGAATTCGAGTACTGCAGCGACCTGTTCAGCGAGGCGACCATCGCGCAGCTGGCACAGAGCTTCGAGGTGTTGCTGCGCGCCGGCATCACACACCCCGAACTGCCGGTCAGTCGCCTGCCCCTGCTGACACCGGCGGAACGCAGCGCGAGCCTTGCCCGGCTGCGCGGCCCGACGGTGAGCTACCCGCGCGAGGCCACCGTGCACGGTCTGTTTGAACAACAAGTGCAGCGAACCCCCGCAGCCGCTGCGCTGGTCTGCGATGACGTAACGCTCAGTTACGCTGAACTGAATGCGCGGGCGAATCAGCTGGCGCACTGGCTGCGCCGGCGTGGCGTGGGCAGCGGTGACCGCGTCGGCGTCTGTCTGCTGCGCTCGACGGAGCTCGTTGTGAGCCTGCTCGGCACGCTTAAAGCCGGTGCCGCCTATGTGCCGCTGGACCCCGACTATCCGGCGCAACGGCTGCTGCACATGCTTGAAGATGCCGACGTTGGGCTGGTGCTTAGCAGCACTGCGCTGCAAGACCAGCTGCCGGCGCATGCGGCGAGCGTTGTCGCGCTGGAGACATTTGCCGCGGAGCTGCAGACACAAGCCAGCACCAATCCGGCGCCCGCCGCCGCCGCAGATGACCTGGCCTACATTATTTTTACCTCCGGCTCGACGGGTCGTCCGAAAGGCGTGATGAATGCCCATCACGGAATCTGCAACCGGCTGCTGTGGATGCAGGACGAATATCGCCTTGCGGCCGGTGACCGCGTGCTGCAAAAAACGCCGTTCAGCTTTGACGTCTCGGTCTGGGAGTTTTTCTGGCCGCTGCAGACCGGGGCCACTCTGGTTGTCGCGCGACCGGATGGACACAAAGACACCGGCTATCTGTGCGCCACCATTCGCGCCCACAACATTACTACAGTGCATTTTGTACCGACCATGCTGCAGGTCTTTCTCGAAGACCCGCAGGCCGCCCTGTGCCGCAGCCTGAGGCGCGTTATCTGCAGCGGTGAAGCCCTACCGCACGAACTGCAAACCCGTTTCTACCTGACGCTGGATGCCGAACTGCACAATCTGTATGGCCCGACCGAGGCCGCAGTGGATGTCACGCACTGGGCCTGTCCGCGCGACAGCCGCGACCCGGTGGTGCCCATCGGACGTCCGGTCGCGAATACACCGCTGTATGTCGTCGAACCGAACGGTGAACCCGCTCCTGCTCGCGTAGCGGGCGAACTCTGGATCGGCGGCGTGCAGGTCGCGCGTGGCTACGCGGGCCGCCCCGACCTGACGGCCGAGCGGTTTATTCCCGACCCGTTTGCTGTCGACCCGGAGGCGCGGATTTACCGCACCGGCGACCGGGTGCGGCTGCGCCACGACGGTGCGCTGGAGTTTCTCGGGCGTCTCGATCAGCAGGTCAAGCTGCGCGGACTGCGCATCGAACTCGGCGAGATCGAGGCCGCACTGGACCGGCAGCCCGGCGTGATCCAGAGCGTCGTAATGTTGCGCACCGAGATAGCCGGCGCGCCGCAGCTGGTGGCTTATCTCACCTGTTCGGGCGAACAGCCGGCTGCAGATGAGCTGCGCGCGGCGCTCGCACTGCACCTGCCCGATTACATGCTGCCGGCCGCGTTCGTCGGGCTCGATGCCTTCCCGCTGTTGCCCAGTGGCAAAGTGGATCGTGCGGCACTGCCGGCACCTGCGGCGCCACAGGCCACAAGCACGCACTACGTACCGCCGGGCACACCGGCGGAAACCACGCTGGCCGCGATCTGGTCGGAGCTGCTGCGGGTCGAGCGCGTGGGCATTCACGATAACTTTTTCGAGCTGGGCGGCGACTCCATCCTGAGCATCCAGATCATCACCCGCGCCGCGCGCGCCGGCCTGCGTCTGCAGCCCAAACAGCTGTTCCGCTACCAAACCATCGCCGAGCTCGCGACCGTTGCCGAGACCGCTACCCGCGTCGTTGCCGAGCAAGGGCTTGTCACCGGCACGGTTCCGCTGACCCCCATCCAGCACTGGTTGCTGGACGGCGCCGCAACGGACTTACATCACTTCAATCAGTCCATACGGCTGACGGTCAACCAGCCACTGACGGTCGCCGTTGTTGAGCGTGCGCTGCAGGCGCTGGTTGCCCACCATGATGCGCTGCGTCTTGAGTTCCGCTGCACCGACGGGGCATGGACGCAGACGTTTGCTGACCCCACGCCCCCACGCGTCCGGGTGCTCCCGCTGGAGGGCGTCGCCGGTGACGCACCGGAAGCGGCGATCATCGCGGCCGCGGATGAGCTTCAGGCCGGCTTTGACATTGCCCGCGCGCCGCTGCTCCAGGCCCTGCTGGTCACACGCAATACCGCCGTCAGCGAGCTCATCATCGTCATTCACCATCTGGTCATGGACGGTCTGTCGTGGCGGATCCTGCTCGAAGACCTGGCCGCCGCCTGCACCCGGCTCAGTGCGGGCCAGCCGCCGGAACTGCCGCCGAAGACCAGCTCCCTGCAGGCATGGTCGCGGCGTCTGCGCGACTATGCCGCCAGCGCTGAATTGCGCGCCGAGGCGCGCTACTGGCGCGAACAGCGCTGGGAACGCTGCGCACCCGTGCCGCTCGATCACCCGCGGGGCGATAACCGGGTCGGCACAACCGCGACCGCGCACGTGCGGCTGTCGGTGGCTGCGACTGAGCAGCTGCTGACCCAGGCGGCGGGGGCTTTTCGCACGCAAATTAATGACCTGCTGCTGGCCGCCTTTGCCCGGGCCTGGCAACGCTGGTCCGGTCAGGCTGAAGTACTGCTCGACCTGGAAGGCCATGGCCGCGAAGCGATCATCGATGCTGTCGATATCACCCGCACCGTGGGCTGGTTTACGACGCTCTACCCGGTCGCACTGCATGCTGACTATCCCGCCTGGGATCAGCTGATCAAGGCAACCAAGGAGCAGCTGCGGAACATCCCGCATCGCGGCCTGGGTTTCGGTGTGCTGCGCTACCTGACCGACACTGACCTGGCAGCCGTCGGCAGGCCACAAATCGTGTTCAATTACCTGGGCCAGTTCGACCAGAGCTTCAGCGCCGACGGGCTGTTCAGCATGGCCTCCGGCGGCCGGGGCGCTGAGCAGTCGCCCGGGCGGCCGCGCGCGCACGTGCTGGAGATCAACGGTGGCGTGTACGGCGGCGAGCTGCAGATTAACGTCAACTACAGCCGCGAACTGCACACGGCTGCATCGGCCGAGCGGCTTGCTGATTGCTACCAGCAGACGCTCGTGGAGCTCATCCGCTATTGCGCCGACCCCAGCCACCGTGGTGCCACGCCCACCGATTTTCCGCTGGCCCGGTTAAGCCAGGACAGTGTCGATAAACTGCTCCGCGCTTACCCGGACGCGACCGATATTTACCCGGTCACTCCCCTGCAACACGGCATGCTGTTCCAGAGTCAGCTCAGCGCGGCCACCGAGGAGCGCTTCAGCGATGTCTATTTAACGCAGGTGATCTGGACGCTCGCCGGAGAGCTCGATACCGCGGCCTTCGCGACCGCCTGGCAGCAGGTCACAGCGCGCCATGCGTCACTGCGCACCGGCTTCGCGCTCACCGGTAATGCCGGACCCCTGGCCATCGTGCGCGGCGGCGTGCGCCCGGCACTCAGCATGGCGGACTGGCGGTCGCTGGACAGCGGGGCACAGGAAGTCGCGCTGGAAACCTTGCTGGAAGACGACCGCCGCCGCAGTTTCGCCTTTACCGAGGCGCCGCTGATGCGCCTGTATCTGGGCCGTTGTGACGACGACCGCTACCGCTTTGTGTGGAGCCACCATCACATCATTATGGACGGTTGGTCGATACCGGTCGTGCTGGCCGAAGTCTTCACCGTCTACGCTGCGCTCACCCGCGGCCACACGCCGCAACTGCCGCCGGCGCACAGCTACCGCCACTACCTCGAATGGCTGGCGCAACAGGACCCGAGCGCGGCCGAGGCGCACTGGCGCGGCGTGCTGGCCGACTTTACGGCGGCGACGCCGTTGCCGGGCGCGCACCTGCCCGCCAGCGAATCCGGGACACCCAGCTACGCCAAACAGTTTGCGACCCTTGATGCCGCAACGACCACGCAGCTGCGCGATTGCGCGCGCCAGCTGCGTATCACGCTGAACTCGCTGTTTCAGGGTCTTTGGGCGCTCGTGCTCAGTCGCTACAGTGGCGCAACCGACGTCCTGTTCGGCGCCACGACGTCCGGCCGCCCCGCTGACCTGGCGCACGTCGAGCAAATCGTCGGCCTGTTCCTGAATACCTTGCCCTGCCGCGTCAAGGTGGAAAGCACCCGGCGTGTTGACGAGTGGCTGGCGGAGATTCAGACGGCGCAGCTCGCGGCACGCCAGCACGAGCATGCGGCGCTGACCGACATGCACAACTGGTCGGGGGTAGCGCGGGGGCAGGACTTGTTCAGAACACTGCTGGTGTTCGAGAACTACCCCGATGCCGAGTCGCTGGTTGCCGACCGCGCCGACCTGCGCATTCTCGATATGCAGGCGCGCGGGTGGACCAGCTTTCCGCTGAGTGTGGCCGTCAGCGCGGGCGAGCAGCTGGTACTGCGCATCGCTTACGACACGCGGCTGTTTACTGCGGCGCGCGTCGAGCAGATTGGCGCTTACCTGGGTCAGCTGGCGCAGGCGGTCGTGCGCCAGCCCACAGCCACCGTGACCGAGCTGCTGCAGCTCAGCCCGCCACCCTGCTCCGCAGCTCCCGCGCGTACCCCCGCACCGGCGCAGCTGGACACGACCGCGCAGCCCAACGTGGTGGAACTGTTCGAAGCACAGGTGTCGGCGCGGCCGGCGGCTGAGGCTGTCGCGGGCTGGGACGATACGCAGGCTGCAGGCGCGTGGAGCTACGCCGAACTGAACGACCGCGCTAACCGCATTGCCCATGCACTCCTTGAGCTGGGTCTCCCGGCCAACAGCCGCATCGGGCTGTTGCAGGATCACGATGCACCGATGATTGCTGCGATACTCGGCACGCTGAAAGCCGGGCATGCCTACGTGCCGCTGGATCCGCTGTCACCGCAGCGTCGCCTCGAACAGATCGCAGCAGATACCGGGCTGGCCGCGCTGCTGCATGCACCGCGGCATGCAGCAGCCGCTGCGGCGCTCAGCAACAGACCGCTGGAGGTGTCGGCGAAGGCTCCCGCCGCACCGCTGGCCAACCCGGGGGTGAGAGTCGCCGATGACGCGCTCGCTTATATTCTGACCACATCCGGATCAACCGGTCGGCCCAAGGGCGTCATGCAAACCCGCCGCAACATGACCCATCTGATGCTGAACTACGCGGCCGCCATCCGCATTAACGCGGACGATCGACTGTCGCTGTTTTCGACCTATGGCTTTGACGCGGCCGTGATGGATATCTTCGGGGCGCTGGTGCGCGGCGCGACCGTCTGCCCCATCGACATCCGCCGCACCGCGTCTGCGGCGGCTGTGCGCGCCGCGCTTTGCAACCTGCGGGTAAACGTATTTCACGCCACCCCCACCGTCTACCGATATCTGGTCAGTGCAGCCGACGACGCGCAGTTGCCGCACGTACGGGCGGTCGTGCTGGGCGGTGAAGCGGCGCGACCAAGCGACCTCCAGGCCTTCAAACGCTGCTTTTCCAGGGGCGCGCTGTTTGTCAACGGCCTGGGACTGACGGAATCCACGCTGGTGCTGCAGTATTTTGCCGACCACGATACGCCGGTGCCCGCGGACGCGCTGCCCGTCGGCACGCCGGTGGCCGACACGGAGGTGGTCTTACTCGATGAGCACGGACAGCCCGCCGCCGTCGCCGGCGAGATCGCCATCCACAGTCCGTGGCTGACTCCCGGCTACTGGAATGCTCCGGAAGCCACCGCGGCGGCGTTCTTTACGGACTCGAATGGCCGACGGTTTTACCGCAGTGGCGATCTCGCGCGCTACACCGCCGACGGGGAGCTGGTGTATCGCGGCCGCCGCGATGCGCAGCTGAAGGTGCGCGGCCACCGTATTGAGCCCGGCGATATTGCGCATGCATTAAACACCGCGACTGCCGTCAGCGACAGCGCGGTGGCGCTGATGCAGGATGCCGGCGGCGAGCAGCGGCTCACTGCCTACGTCGTGCCTGCGCCTGACCAGGCGTTCGAGCCGGCGTTCCTGCGCGAGTGGCTCGCGGCCCGCCTGCCCGATTACATGGTGCCAGCGGCCTTCGTGGCGATGGAGGCGCTGCCGCTAACGCCGAACGGTAAACTGGACACCCGCCACTTGCCGCCACCCGAACTGGCTGCGGACGACACCGGGTACGTGGCGCCGCGAACCGAGCTCGAAATCGCCATGGCGAGCATCTGGTCGAGTGTGCTCGGCGTGGAACGAGTGGGCATCACCGACAATTTTTTTGCGCTGGGCGGCCACTCGCTGAACGCGACACAACTGGTAGCGCGGCTGCGCGACACGTTGGGGACCGAATTCCCGCTGCGCACTTTGTTCGACCAGCCGACCATTGCGGAGCTTGTCCGGCATATCGCGCCGGCGCAGGACGGCGCCGCACCGCTGCAGCCGCGGCCGGCCACTGCGGACGTGCCGCTGGCGCTGCCACAGCAGCGGCTGTGGTTTATCGAACAGCTCGAGCCTGGCAGCTCGGTCTATGTGCTGTCACGGGCTATACGGGTGCGCGGAAGCTTCAGTGCGGCGGCCCTGCAGACGGCTGTCGATGCATTGCTGGCCCGTCACGAATCGCTGCGCACGCGCTTTGCTGCGACCGACAACGGTCCGCTGCAGATCGTCGAGACCGATGTCCAGCTGCCCGTCAGCCGCAGCAGGCTAGACACCGGGGACGCCGCCGAGCTGGGACGCGCGCTTGCCGCCATCGCCCATCAACCGTTTGATCTTGGCTGCGCGCCGCTGTTCCGGGTGCACTTGCTGGAGGTCAACGCCGACGAGCGGATACTGGCCTTCGCAATTCATCACATCATGTCCGACAACTGGTCGGTACAAATCCTGATGCGCGACCTGCTAACGCTGTATCAGAGTGCGCTGACCGGGACAGCGGCGGCGCTGCCCGAGTTGCCGCTGCAGTACGGCGACTACGCCTACTGGCAACGCACCCGGCAAACGGCCGCGGAAATGCAGCGCCAGCATGACTACTGGCTTGCACAGCTCGCCGATGCGCCGCTGGTACTGGAGCTGCCGGCCGACCGGCAGCGGCCGGCCGTACAGCAGCATCGCGGTGATCAGGTCCACTGGTTGCTGGAAGACGGCACCGCCGAACGGCTGCGGGCTGTGTCCGCAGCGGCAGGCTGCAGCCCGTTCATGACCCTGATTGCTGTCTATGCACTGCTGCTCAGCCGTTATTCGGGTCAAGACGACCTGCTGATCGGCACGCCGATCGCCGGCAGACCGCACAGCCAGCTCGAGAACCTGATTGGCTTTTTCGTCAATATGCTGATTATCCGGGCGGACCTGACCGGCAACCCGAGTTTTTCCCAGCTCCTGACGCGAATCCGCGCCACGACGCTCGATGCATTCGCGCACCAGGACCTGCCATTTGAGAAGCTTATCGAGGCGCTGCATCCCGAGCGTGACATGAGCCGCTCGCCGGTATTTCAGTTCGCTTTCATCCTGCAGAACGCGCCCACACCCGGCGCCGACCTCGGCGCCCGCCTGGGCGAGCCGGTCGCGGTCACCCATGCAAACAGCAAGTTTGATATGACGCTGGGCATGTGGGAAACCGGCAATGCCCTGGGCGGCAGCTTCGAGTTCGACACGGATTTGTTCGACCGCAGCACCATTGAGCACTTGCGCGATCACTTTTGCACGCTGCTGCAGGCCGTTGCAGAGCGGCCCGCTGCTGCGCTGGCCGAGCTCGGCATGCTGCCGGCGGCAGAACGCCGGCAGCTACTTACGGACTGGAATGCCACGCAACGCGACTATCCGCGCTGCGGGATATCACAGCGCTTTGCCGAACAAGTCCGGCTGCACGCACAGCGGCCGGCGCTGACGTGCGCCGGCCAGTCGCTGAGCTACGCCGAACTCAACCAGCGGGCCAACCGGCTGGCTCATTATCTGCTTGCGCATGAGGTCGGCAGGGAAACACCGGTTGCGCTGTGCATGGAGCGCGGCCTGGACGCGGTCATCAGCATACTGGCCATCATCAAAGCCGGCGGCGCCTATGTCCCGCTGGACCCGACCTACCCGCCGCAACGTCTGCAGTTCATGCTCGACGATACCGCCAGCCCCCTGGTGCTGACGCACTCGACGCTGGCCGCGGCACTCGGCGGACCAAACTGCGTGCGCATTAATCTCGATGAGGCGGCGGCGGCAATCGCACGCTGTCCGGATGACGACCCGCCCGCACACGCTGCCGCCGACCAACTCGCCTACATTGTCTACACCTCGGGTTCGACCGGCACGCCAAAAGGCGTTCTAATCGAGCAACGCAGTGTCATGGCACTGGTCGTTAACAGTGACTTTGCGCCGCTGGAGCGGGGCCTGCGTATCGGCATGCTGGCGCCCATTTCGTTTTACGCCTCGACGATGGAGATCTGGGGTGCGCTCCTGAATGGCGGCGAATGCGTGGTGTTCCCGGATCGCGTACCAGAGCTCAGCACCCTGCGGCAGTTTTTCGCGGCTCACCCACTGGATCTGTTGTTCCTGACGACCGGGCTGTTCAACACCATCGTCGATGCGGATCCCGGCATGCTGCGCCAGGTCGGCCAACTGTTAACGGGCGGCGAAGCGATGTCGGCCGACCATGTCCGGCGTGCCGCGGCCCAACTGCCCGACACGCAGCTCGCCAATATTTATGGCCCCACAGAGTCGACCACCTACGCCACCGTGCACCCGCTCCCGCCCGCGCTGCCCGACATGGCGCGAATTCCGATAGGCCGCCCACTGGCGAACACCACCGTTTACATCCTGGATGCCGCGGGGCAACCGGCGGCGGTGGGCACCCCCGGGGAACTGCATATCGGCGGCGACGGACTGGCGCGAGGCTACCTCGGGCAGCCGGAACTGACGGCTGAGCGTTTTATCCCCCATCCGTTCGCGGCGGGCGAGCGGCTGTACCGCACCGGCGATCTGGCGCGGTATCGGGCCGATGGCACGATCGAGTTTCTGGGTCGCCGCGATACTCAGGTCAAGCTGCGCGGCTTTCGGATCGAACTGGATGAGATCGCCAGCACCTTGCGCCAGCACGCCAGCGTCAGTGACGCGATTGCCATCGTTCACGAGATGAGTGCGCTGGATCGCCGTCTGGTCGCCTACGTTGTCCCGGCATCAGGGTCCGGGCTCGATGTGGCGGAGCTGTCCGACTTCCTCGCCCAACGCCTGCCCGACTACATGCGGCCGGCCGCGCTGCAGTTGCTGCCCCGACTGCCGCTGAACGCCAACGGCAAGGTCGACCGGCAGCGGCTGCCGCAGCCCGAGTGGCAAGCCGTCCAGCGCTACACAGCCCCGCGGAATGCCGTGGAGCAGCGTTTGTGCGCGCTCTGGCAGGAACTCCTGGGTGTGCCGCGCGTAGGCATTGAGGACGACTTCTTTGAACTCGGCGGGCATTCCTTACTGACGATCAAACTGCTCGATCGCATTGAGCGGGAGTTCGGCCAGCGGTTGCGGGTCGCGCAGGTTTTCAGCCGGCCGACGGTCGCAGCAGTCGCCGAGCTGATAAGCACGACGGCGGGCTCGCCGGCAGCCCGGGCGACCGAACCCCTGCCGGCTGGCACGCTGCTGCCCGTTCGCACCAGTGGCCGCCGGCCGCCGCTGTTCTGCATTCACGGCGAACCGCTGAAAATGGCGCGGGCGCTTGACAGTGAACAACCGCTCTACGGCATCTACTTCAGCTATGACCCGCACTTCCGGATGCCGGCCACGGTCGAGGGGCTGGCGCGCCTGTATGTCGATGAACTGCGGCGCGTGCAGCCCAACGGCCCGTACCACATCGTGGGCTACTGTCTCGGCGGCCTGGCAGCATTTGAAATGGCGCGGCAGCTGCAGGCGGACGGCGAAACGGTCAACTACCTCGCGCTGATTGACCCGACCAACCCGGAGCTCACCATTACCCGGCGCGAATGGCTGGTAAGATCGTTCTCCATTCCCGGGCAACGACTCAATGCGCTGCGGTTTTTTGCGGGCCGAGCCGTGCGCTCGCTGATTTCACGCACCCAGTACGTTGCCCGCATTGCTGCGACGTATGGCTACGAACTGGCCGGCAAGGAAATTCCCTTCCTGCTGCGCGAGGTCCGCCATACCGGCAAAGCGCGAGCGTCCTTCGGCGACTACCGCTACGCACAGCTGCCGCTGGCCGGAGTCATCTTCCGTCCGGATCTCAGCGCAGCGGATGCCGAGAAGCTGCAGCGCTATTGGGAAACCAAGTTCATGGCGGGAGCGAACCTCATCAGGGTACCGGGACTCAAGGATCATATGCAGTTCATGCAAGAGCCGTTTCACACCGACGTCAGCAAGATGATCGACGTGCAGCTGGCGCAGCTGCACCGCCAGCAAGGCCCGCACGAATGAGCAGCCCGCGGGAACTCAACATTGCGCTCATGCAGAGCGATCTTGTCTGGCAGGACCCGGCTGCCAACCGTCAGGCGCTTGGCGCACAGATCAGGGCAGCAGGCGGCGCGGACCTGATTGTTCTGCCGGAAACCTTCACGACAGGCTTTACGCTGGAAGCGATCGTGAATGCGGAACCGGCCGGCGGGCCCACCCGCGAATGGCTGGTAAATCTGGCGACCACCCGGCAAGTGGATATCTGCGGGAGCGTGATCGTTGCAGCGGACGGCAAGTACTACAACCGGCTCATCTGGGCCAGCCGCGACGGCACGCTTTATCACTATGACAAACGCCATCTGTTTCGCATGGCCAACGAGCATGAGCAGTTTTCCGCCGGTCGCGAGCGGCTCATCGTGCGCATCGGTGACTGGCGAATTTGCCCGATGATTTGCTACGACCTGCGGTTTCCGGTTTGGAGCCGCAACCGCGACGACTACGATTTGTTGCTGTATGTCGCAAACTGGCCGCAGCCACGGCATTCCGCGTGGACGACGTTACTGCCGGCGCGCGCGGTAGAGAACCTGTGCTACGTCGCGGGCGTCAACCGCGCGGGCGTCGATGGCAACGGCATTGCGTCCGCGGGGGAGAGCATGGTCGTGGACTATCTGGGTCGGCAGGTCGCGGCGGCCGGCGATCAACCCGCAACCGTCACCGCAACCCTCAGCCTGGATGACCTCGAGCGCTACCGGCGCAAATTCCCGGCGCACCGGGATGCCGATGCCTTTACCCTGCATACCGATCCGGACAGCCGATGAGCACGCGCCACCCCCACACGTTCCGCGCGCTGTTGTTTGCAATATTTGCAAGCTCGATACCCGCCACGCTGATCTTGCCGATGATGCCAAGCCTCGGCACCGCGTTTGGCATCAGTCCGGCGGAGCTGGGGCTGCTGGTAGGCATTTACCCGCTGACCAGCATGGTGGCCTCGCCAATCTGGGGGAAACTCAGCGACCGTTGCGGGCGCAAGCCGATTATGATCGCGACACTACTGGGCGGCGCGCTGGCTTTCGGTATGTTTGCGATCAGCACCTCCTGGCTTGGGCTGCTGCTCGGCCGGGCGCTGCAGGGGCTGGCAGGCACCCCCCGCGGGATTGGTTTCGCCGTGGCCAGCGACCTCAGCAAGGATGGCGACGTGAGCGGCCGCATGGGAGCGGTGACCGCGTCCATGGCGGTGGCCTTCACGGTAGGCCCGATACTCGGCGGCTTTTTCATGGGCGAAGATCCTGCCAGCTGGCTCGGGCAGTTCAGGGATTACCTGGGCCTGCCGGGCGCCGGGTTTAACCACGTGCTGCCATCGCTGCTGGGCATGAGCGTCAACATTGTCGCGGCCGGCATCATCCTCGCAGGTTTCGGCGAGACCTGGCATCCGCATGCCGCGCCCACCGGCGAGCAGCAGCCCGATGCCACTCGCAGCAGTTTCAGCACTGCTATCCTGCAGCTCGGGGTCATCATGGCGATTGTGTTTTTCCTGCTGTCAGGATTCATTCAGGGCAGCCTGCAGTTCGCGTTCGCAATGTGGGCGGACCTTTCCATGAACTGGACCGCGCAGCTGATCGCCTGGACCGGCGTCGTGATCGGCATGGGTTTTGCGATCGGCAGCGGCGCCGTGCTGAAGCCGATGACGCGGCGGCTGGGTCAGGAGCGCACGGTGCTCGTCGGCACACTGGTTGATGCCGGCGGACTGATCATCTTCCTTGTTTACCAGGGGAACGTGCCGGCAGCGATGTTCGGACTGCTGATCTCGGCGCTCGGCGGCGCGCTGTGGGCCACCACGATCCTGAGCCTGCTGTCGCGGCAGATTGATGTTCGCGACCAGGGTCTGGCGCTCGGGGTGGCGAATGGCGCGGCGCTGCTCGGCCGCGTTATCGGGCCGGCGTTTGCGGGCTACCTCGCGGGCTCGCTCAGCCCGGCAGCGCCGTTTGGGTTTATCCTGACGTGCGTGCTGCTCGCCATCGTGCGGGCACTGTTTATGGTCTTTCGGCCTGGCAACCGGCCGGTTGCTCAGCCCGGCGGATGACGCCCGGCCGCTAACGCCAGGCGCCGATAATCGCCCCCATCAGGGAAAGCGACACAAGGTGAAAACCCGCATTAATCAGAATCAGCTGCACCGGGCGATGTTCAAACAGGTTCGAAATGCTCAACGCCGTGAAAACGAAAGCAAACGATAACAGCGCGCCGAGCTGCACACCTTCCAGAATATTGCCGGTCGGGCCCAGTAACGCAGCGAGCAGCGAGGCGGCAATAAACTGCAGCGCAAAGCCGGCCGTGAACGTGGCGGCCGGATTGGACATGGAGTCGGTGGCAGTGATACCTGCCGCTGCCCTCCAGGGTTTGCCCAGCACGAACGGTGCGTACCAGATGCCCCCCAGCAAATTAGCGGCCAGCGTTGCGGTAAAAACCGCCAGCAAATTGATCGAATCAAAATTGATCGTAAATTCCATGCGTCGCTCCGTCGCCGTTAATCTGGGCCTGTGCTTAAGCAGGGCTTATTATAGGGATGTAAACCACCAGAACCAGCCAGAGGACCAACAAGTGCGCGCAGCATGCTGCTCGCGCACCACTCAGTGATGAAGCGACTGCTTGTTTTTCAGCATGTACCCCATGAAATTCTGGGCAACCTGGACCCCTTGCTGCGCGCGGCGGGTTTCAGGATCCGTTACGTCAACTTTGGCCGCACACCCGATGCGCAGCCGGACATCACCCGGTATGACGGCCTTATCGTGCTCGGCGGCCCGATGTGTGTCGACCAGACGAACCGTCACCCGCACCTGCTGACCGAGATTGCTGCGATCAGTGACGCCATAGACCGCGGCATGCCGTTGCTGGGTATATGTCTGGGCGCACAGCTGATCGCCACGGCGCTGGGCGCAAAAGTCCGCCGCAACCCGGTCAAGGAAATCGGCTGGTATGGCGTGCAGCCGACGGTCGCCGCCCGCACCGATCCGTTGTTCAGGCATCTGGGCGAAATGGAACGCATCTTCCAGTGGCACGGTGACACCTTTGATATCCCCCGCGGCGCGATTCACCTGGCCCGCTCGGAGCACTGCGAAAATCAGGCGTTTCGCTACGGCGAGCTCACTTACGGCCTGCAGTTCCACCTCGAAGTGGACGCGTCGCTTATTGACCGCTGGCTGGCGACCCCGGTGAACCGCCGCGAGCTGCAAACACTGGGCCCCGCGATTACCCCCGAGGAGATACTCGCCGCCACGCCCGAACACATCGGCCGCAGCTCCCGGTTAGGGGACCAGGTATTCGGCGAATTCATCAGGCTGTTCAGCACCCGCCAGCGCCGCCGCACTTTGCCGTCGCGCTAGCCGCCCGGGAGCTACATGATGATGTGGATGGATTTGGAGCGCGTGTAGCTCAACACCTCTTCAAGGCACTCTTCGCGACCCAGGCCGCTGTTCTTCCAGCCTGCAAAGCCGGTGCCCATGTAATGGCGGCCGGTGCCGTTGATCCAGATGCAGCCTGATTCCACGCGCCGGGCCGTGGCCATCGCCGTTTTGATATCGTTAGTCCAGATGGCGGCAGTCAGGCCCATCTCCAGCTCATTGGCCATCCCGATGACGCTATCGACGTCAGACCATTTCAGAATCGACAGCACCGGACCAAAGACCTCCTCACGGGCCACTCGATTCTGCATCGTGACATCGGCAAACACGGTAGGCTGCACCCAGTAGCCGCCCGGGAAACCGTCGACCGCGCCCGCGGCTCCGCCGCAGACCACCCGCGCGCCGTCCTCAATGCCAGCCTCAATGAGGCTCATCACATGCTTGAAATGCTTGGCCGAGTTAACGGGCCCCATGCCAGAGTTATGATCCAGCGGGTCGCCCAGTCTGATCTGGCTCACCTGCTCACCGATCAACGCAACCACCTCGTCGTGGATCGACTCGTGCAACATCAACCGGCTCGTGGAGCCGCACGACTGGCCCGACCAGCTGAAATTCATGCCGGCAACCGCGGCCCGCGCGACAGCCACGGGGTCCGCATCCGGGAAGGCGATAAACGGGTTTTTGCCGCCCAGCTCGAGGGTGATGTGTTTGACCGCAACTTCGGCGGCCGACCGCTGAATAGCAAGGCCGGTGGGCACGGAACCGGTGAAGCCAATGCGCGGCACGCGCGGATGCCGCACGATCGCATCGCCGGTCACAATTCCCTCACCGGACACAATGTTAACCACACCGGGCGGCAGCACCTCGTGACAGATTTCCGCCATGACCGTCGCCGACAGCGGGCTCTGATCCGGGGACTTCAGCACCACCGCATTACCCGCGATCAGCGGCGCGCCGAGGTGGGCAGCGGCGAAACAGAACGGATGGTTGAACGGCACGATCCGGCCAACGACCCCATAGGGCTGACGCATACTGAAATGGATATTCTCGGCGGTCGCCGGTACCGACTCACCCTTGATCTCGATACCCAGGCCGGCTACGAACTCGATGTAGCCGGTCGCCAGCGTAATATCGTTGCCGAGACTGGCGATGGTATTCCCGGTGTCCGCTGACTCCAGCGTCAATACATCATCCGCGCGCTCACGAATGCGCTCTGCGAGCTTGCGCAGCAGCGCCCCGCGCTCCCATACCGATCGCGAGCCCCAGTCCTGTTGGGCCGCCGCGGCCGCGCGCACCGCGTGTTCGACATCAGCGGCCGTGCCGGCAGGCACCCGTCCATGCACCTCGCCCGTGGCAGGATTGTGGGTTTCCATCCACGCACCGCTCTCACTCGCGACGAACTCCCCGCCGATGTACATGGGCCGGTCGCCAAACTGCTGGGACATGCAACGCTCCTTAAAAATTAACTGCCCGCCGAACGGCGCGGTCAACGCCGCTGCTGCGGCGCTGAGTCGGGCCGACGCCGCCCTCCTGCGTTTCAGGAGCGCAAAGATATAGGCCTGACCCGTCGCTGACCGCCAAAACAGGCCCGACCGTCCAACTGGCGGAGACAGCACCGGGGTGCTCAGTGCGGCCGGCCCTACGGTAATCATGACCACCGTACATTTCCGCGCGGTTGATGGGGTAGTATTCGGGCAGGCGCAGCACCGCCCCCTACTCAGGAACCCGTCAGCTTCAGGCACACCACAATGATCAAGAAAATTCTTCTCGTAGCGCTCGGACTTACCGTACTGATATCGGCAGGCGGCGCATTATTTCTGTATCAGGCCGTCAACGCCGAGGTGGATGAGAAGTTTGCCGGCTCCTGTACCGCGGTGCCGCTGCCGGGCAGCGGCGAGGACATTCAGGTTGACCACGCGCGGGGGCTGGCCTACGTCTCGGTGTTTGACCGGCTCGGCATCGCCAAGGGTGAACCGGTGCAGCCAGGCATGGTCATGCGCCTCGACCTCAGCGCCAATCCGCTGAATCCGCAGCCGGCCCTGCAGGGCGGTCCGGAACTGCGGCCGCATGGGCTGAGCCTGTATACCGAGCCGTCGGGACAACGCCACCTGCTCGTCATTAATCATCCGGAAGACCGCGACAACGGGCAGGAACGGATTGAGCGCTATACCGAGACCACGCCCGGCGTTTATACCCATGCAGAAACGTTTTCGAGCCCGCTGATAACCCGGGCCAACGACATGGTTGCGGTTGGCCCGCGGGAGTTTTATGTCGCCCAGGATGTTGACCGCACCAGCGGCGAGACGCTGACGAAGCTGGTCTACTTTGATGGCAACGAATTCAGTGTGGCCGCCGACGACATTCAGTCAGGCGGCGGCATCAACGCGTCCGCCGACGGCCGGCTGCTGTACATCGCGGAGACCGGCGGCAAGCAAATTCGCGTGGCCAGTCGCAACGCCGATGGCAGCATTGCGACGGTGCGTACGATTGCGCTCGAGGCTTCGCCCGACAACATTGACGTCGCCCCGGACGGCTCGCTGTGGGTGGGCGCACATGCAAATGTCATTGCCCTGGCCATGCACTTTATTGTCGGCAGCAATGCGCCGTCGCTGGTGCTTAAAGTCAACCCGGATCAGGACAACGCTGCTGAAGTCATTTACCTCAACAAAGGCACCGAGATTGCGGCGGGCAGCGCGGGCGTACCCTATGCAGACAACACCCGGCTGCTGATCGGTTCAATCACGGCGCGGAAGGTACTCGCCTGCCAGATGACCACCTGAACAGCCGGCGTGCCTCGCCGGGTTGACCTACGCTCAGCCTAATACAATTCGATCGACGATCGCGGTGACCAGCATCAGCCCCAGCTGCGCGATAGAAGCCGCAAACGCGCGCCATGCCTGCGGGATCGACGGCTTGAGATGCAGCCGCCATGACTCGCGGATGAAGTAAACCCCGCCGCTGAGCGCACCGGCCAGGTAGATCCAGCTCAGACCGTAAAATGCCGGCAGCAGGGACAACGCGACCAGCACGACGGCATGCGCCAGGATCGTGAGCGTCGCGGTCCGGTCGTCAACCAATACCGGCAGCATCGGCACACCGGCCTTTTCGTAATCCCGCTTGCAGGCGAAAGCCAGCGCCCAGAAATGCGGCGGGGTCCAGAGAAACAAGACCAGCGCCATGATGATCGCTGCCGGGCCGAGGTTGACGTCGACGGCAGCCGCACCGGCAAGTACCGCGAAACTGCCGGCGGCACCACCGATCACCACGTTCCACCAGGTGCGGCGTTTCAGCCAGACGGTGTAGACCACGCCGTAACAGAAAGCCCCGAGAAACAGGTAAAACGCGGCCATGAAGTTGGTGACCAGCGCCAGCGCCAGAATAGCCAGCGTCGATACCAGCAGAATCATGCCGGGCCAGTAGATGCTGGCGGCGAAGCGACCCGTGACAAAGGCGCGGGTTTTGGTGCGCCGCATGTGCGAATCGATATCCCGCTCGTACCACTGGTTGAAGGCACCGGCACCGGCTGAGCACAGCAGCACGGTGACGCCGAGCACCAGCACCTGCCAGGGCGACAAGTCACCGCCGGGGGTGACCGCGAATCCCGCCAGCGCGCACAGCATAATAAGGAAGCCCAGACGGACTTTCGCAGTGGAGTAGAACAGCTTGAGCGTTTCGGTCATAAGGACACAGTGGTGACGGGCCGCGCGGTTAAGGGTCTGCCAGTGCCGCCGACGGCGGGTTCGGCGTAACGAGGGCGGCGATTATAGCGGAAATGTATAGGCGGGCCGAGGGCCTCGGGTGCGCAACGCCGGAATAGATAATTAATCCTTTAAAAACAGTCAGTTAATAAAGCCTGCGCAAATATAATTTGTGGTTATGCCCCGATAACAACAACATCGTTCACATCGACCCGGCCAGCCATTAACTTTACCGCTACAGAAACCTGTGCCGTGCTGATAGCCCGGCACATCAAGCTGGACGGAGACACTATGCACGGGCTGGCACGACAACAGCAAGACCGCAGCGACG
>JAZBOT010000184.1:0-8155 GCA_036351295.1 Gammaproteobacteria bacterium
CAACTGCTGCCGGCCCTGACGCAAGGGCTGCAAAACAACCTGCAGCAAGGCGGCGGTCTGGACGCGCTGGCCGGTGCGCTGCAGTCGGGCAATCACCAGCGTTACCTGGATGACCCGGCCAGCCTCGCCACACCGGCCGCGCAGGCTGATGGCAACGGCATACTCGGACACCTCCTCGGCAGTAAAGACGTGAGTCGCCAGCTGGCCGCCCAGGTGAGCGGCAAGACCGGCGTGGACGCGGCAGCTATCAAGCAAATGCTGCCCATGGTGGCAGCCCTGGCCATGGGCGCGCTGAGCAAACAGACGGGCGGCGGGGCGCAGCTGCAGGGCGGCGCCGGCGATATCCTCGGGGCACTGCTGGGCGGCGGTGACAGCGACGGCCAGGGCGGTCTGGGCGCGGTCATGGGCCTGGCAAAAAAGTTTCTCTAAAAGCCACCGATCGCGGCGTTTAGCCGGCAGCGCCCAGCCACGGCGCCAGCTGCGCCGCGGTATGGTGCCACAGCCGGTCAGCCAGCCCCGGATCAAGCCCCAGCGGCACCGGGCGCCGGCCATAGGTGCCGTCGCGGACGAAAAACTCGCCGTGAAATTGCGCCGCTGCCGGGTCCCCCGCCAGGTACAGCGGCACCAGCGCGCCCTCCTCCGGAGTGCGCATACCCGGTCGCAGGCGCTCGTAGCCACCGTTCGCAAACACAGTGTTGGTATGAAAAAAATTGGTATCAACCAGCCCGGGGCACAGCGCATTGCAGGTGACGGTGGCGGGGTCCAGGGTGCGCGCGAGCGCAGAACTGAACAGCACGTTGGCCAGCTTGGAGTTGGCGTAAGCCTGCCAGCCGCTAAAACCTGTCTGCAGTTCAAGGTTGCCAAAATCGAGCTGGCCGCCCCCCATTGCGGTAGACGCCACGTTGACAATGCGCGCGGGCGCCTGCTGTAAAAGCACCGGGAGCAACTGCCGGGTCAACAGATACGGGGCGAGGTAGTTGACAGCCCGGGTCAGCTCGAAGCCGTCGGCACTCAACTGGCGATGGTCCGTGAGCAAACCCGCATTGTTCACCAGTACATTCAGCGTCGGGTAATCGCGCGCGACTTGCCGGGCCAGGCCGGCGACGTCCTCGAGGCTGGCAAAATCAGCGCACAGCGGATGCACCTCAGCCGCCGGACTGGCGTCGAGCACTGCCTGCCGGGCGGCGGCAAGCTTCGCCTCATTGCGGCCATGCAGGAGCACCCGCATGCCCCGCGCGGCCAGGGCCAGCGCCAGCGCTCGGCCGATGCCATCAGTGGCACCGGTAATCAGCACAGTGGTCGGCATGGGCGGAGTATACGCGCGCCCCGGACCGTGGCGCGACCGGCGGTGACCGGAAACTGGCATCATGCGGCCGAATTGGTTTGAATAGGCGACACCCCACTGCTGTGAAGAGGTCCGCCCCATGCCTGCACCCCGCCCGCTTATTCGCGCCTGGCGCATCAACTGCATCTGGCTACTGGCGACTGCGGTGCTGCTTGCCGGCGCCGGCATCGCGCAGGCCGGCTTTCACTTTCAGGAGCGCACCGAGACCATCAGCCCGGAAGAACAGCAGCTGGCCGCCGAGATCACCGCGTTTCTCAAAGTCTACGAAGCCGCTTACAACAAGCAGGACTACAAAACCGTCAAAAGCTTGTGGCAGCAAGACGGCAACCCGATATACATGGCTGAGGAAGTGCCGTTCCCGCTGTACGGCCAGGAGCGTCTCGAGAGCTACTTCAACCCGGTGCCGGGCAAACAGATACTGGAAGGCATCGATAACCGCTACAGCCAGGTGCGCGCGAAATACGTGGCCCCGGACGTGGCCGTCGCCACCTACCGGCTGGACTACGACATCAAGATCATTGGCATGCCGGCAACCGGTGGCTGGGATCGCGTGATGGCCGTGTTCGTCCGCGACGCCGGGCAGTGGAAGCTGAGCGCCTACACCGAGGCGCCCATGGGGCCGGCCACGATGGTGAAAAAAATGATGCAAAAGTCACCGCCGGCCGACCCGGCCGCCGAGGCCGCCTACGCCGCGACGAAAGCGACAATAAAAACCCTCAGCGAAGCCGCGGTCAGCCCTGGGTTCGACGCCTTCCTTGATTCGCGCAAGGGCCTCAAACCAACCCACTAGCCCCGGCCGGCCGGAGCGCTAGCGCAACGTCGGCAGCACCTCGTCGGCAAACAGCTGCGTCTGGCGGATCATGGCTGCCTGGCGCTCACCGTGCGGGTGGGCGACCGGCGAACCGCCGAGCAGGTAAACGTGGTCAAGCCCGAGGTCGATAATGTGCTGTAACCGCTCGCGGCACTTGTCCGGCGGCCCGACGATGGAGAACCAGTCGACGAAGTCATCAGTGACCTCGTTCGCGTGCTGGGCTTCCTCCTGCGCATGGTGCTCCATGTCATAGTCGGTTTGCATGTGCTCGGCGAGCGACTTGAGCTGCGGCGGCAAGTGATCGACCGGAGCGTTTTTCATGCCGGCGAAGTGCGCCACCATACCCGCAATCATGCGCCCGATATTGATAGCCCGCTGCTCATCGGGATCACAGACCAGGTTGACGAAGGCGCCGATGCTGAGGCTGCTGCGATCACGACCGATTTTTTGCAGGTGCGCCTCGGCGGTGCTGACCGCCCATTCGATGCGTTCCGGTGCGCTACCCACGGCGAAGCTGATGCGATCGCCCGCCTCGACCGCCATCTGGATGGTTTTCGGCCCGGTGCAGGCAATGTCGATCGGCACCGGCGGAATATTCTCGCCCGGAATCCAGCGCAACGCAGATTCTTTCTCGCCGCGCATGATGGTCTCGCCCGCCATGTAGGCGCGGAGCCGCTCGACGTAGGTCCGCAACTGCAGCGTGGTGGCGTTTTTCAACCCGATGTGCGCGGCCGATGAGTCGCCGCGACCAATCACGCAGATCGCCCGGCCGCCCGATTCCTGCTGCAGGGACATCAGCGCCGTCGCCGTGACAGCCACATCGCGGGTGATTGGGTTGGTCACACCCGTACCGAGCCGCAGCCGCTGCGTACCGGCGCTGGCCAGCGTGAGCTGACTGTAGGGGTCAGGCGCCAGGTTTTGCGTATCGGGACACAACAAATAGTCAAAGCCCATGCCCTCGATCTCTTGCGCGAGGGGGGCGGTGTAACCGGGCGACGCTTCCATCACAACGCCCACTTCGGGTTTTCGGGAACTCACGGGATTTGTCGACCTCATTCATCTGTGTCGGTTCGGGAAGGGGATTTTCACGCAGCGACCGCGGTGGCGGCAGCAGCCGAACCCGCAGCGACCATGCAGCGGATGAGCGGGTGAAAGCACAGACCAAAAATTCGTACGCCGGGGACCGACCGTTTCAACCGGCTGACGCTGGAGACTTGCGAGTCAACCTGTCATATTTAGCGGATGATCAGACTCGCATTCGCAATACTCCTGCTGGGGCTGCTGGCCGGCTGCGATAGCGGCCAGCCGGTAGCCGACAGCATCTACAGCAACGGCACCGTGATCACCATGGTCGACGCGCAGCCGCTGGCCGAGGCCGTGGCGGTGCGTGACGGCAAGATCATGGCGGTCGGCAGCGCCGCCGAGCTCGCAGCGCTGGCCGGTCCGGACACCCGCAACGTCGACCTGGGCGGCAAAACTCTGCTGCCGGGCTTCGTGGACTCGCACGGCCATGCTTATGTGATGGGCCTGCAGGCCACCACGGCCAACCTGCTGCCGCCGCCCGACGGCACCGGTGCCGATATACCCGCGCTGCAGCAGCTGCTGCGCGACTGGGCCGCCACCAATCAAGCTGCCATCGAGCGGGTCGGCTGGATTGCCGGGTTTGGCTATGACGACTCGCAGCTCGCTGAACAGCGGCACCCGACCCGCGAAGACCTCGATGCCGTGGCGCGCGACATTCCGGTACTGATCATTCACCAGTCGGGGCACCTCGGGGTGGGCAACAGCAAGGCCCTCGAACTCGCCGGCATTACCGCAGAGACCGCTGATCCGGCCGGTGGCACCTTCCGCCGCCAGCCCGGCACCACAGAGCCGAACGGCGTCGCCGAGGAATACGCTTTTTTTCAGTTGCTGGGCGCCCTGGCCGCGAATTTCGATGACGCCGTCAACGATGAATTCATCAAGCGCGGCACCGCACTGGCCGCCTCGTTTGGCTACACCACGGTACAGGAAGGCCGGGCCGTCGGGCCGGCGCTGGCCGCCATGCAGCGGGCTGCGGACAACCAGCAGCTGCAGGTGGACCTGGTCAGCTACGCGGACATCCTCGAGGTGGACGACATCCAGCCGGCAGCCGACTACCACAACCACTACCGCGTCGGCGGTGCCAAGCTCACCATTGACGGCTCGCCGCAGGGCAAGACCGCGTGGCTCACCGAGCCCTACTATGTGGTGCCCGAAGGCGAGCCTGACGACTACGCGGGCTATCCCGCCGTGGATGAAGCCACCGTGTTCAGCGCGGTGCAGAAGGCCTACGCCAACGGCTGGCAGCTGCTGTGCCATGCCAACGGTGACCGCGCGATTGATCTGTTTATCGCGGCAGTGCGGGCTGCCCAGGACAAGTATCCGGATGCGCGCCTGCGCCCGGTGCTCATTCACGGGCAAACGCTGCGCGAAGACCAGGTGGATGAGCTCAAAGAGCTGGCCATCTTTCCGTCACTGTTTCCCATGCACACCTTTTATTGGGGCGACTGGCACCGCGACTCCGTACTCGGGCCGGCCCGCGCCGAAAACATTTCGCCCACCGGCTGGGTGCGCGAGCGCGACATGATGTTTGGCACGCATCACGACGCGCCGGTCGCCCTGCCCGATTCGATGCGGGTGCTGTCGGCCACCGTCACGCGGCGCACCCGCAGCGGCGACATCCTCGGCCCCAACCAGCGTGTCGATGTCATGACGGCGCTCAAGGCGATGACACTGTGGCCGGCTTGGCAACACTTTGAAGAGACCGCCAAAGGCTCGCTGGAAGTCGGGAAGCTGGCTGACTTCGTCGTATTGTCGGACAACCCTCTGGAAGTCGACCCGAACACGCTCGCGGAGCTCACAGTGATGGAAACCATCAAAGAAGACGTCAGCATTTACCGGTACGCCGGCGGCAGCACGGGTGCGCTCAAGTGAGGGCAGCTGCGCGGGCCGGGACCGCCGGCCTGCCGGCGCTGGCGACGGCCGCAGCGGTGGTGCTGATGAGCGGTCCCGGCGTCAGCCTGGCCCAGTCGGCAGACGAACTCGCGCAGCAGCTGGCCAACCCGGTGGCCGACCTCATCAGCGTGCCGCTGCAGTTCAACTTTGAGCAGAACATCGGGCCGCAGGATAGCGGCGAGCGCTTCACGCTCAACGCGCAGCCGGTGGTGCCGATCCCGCTCAACGACAACTGGAACCTGATTTCCCGCACCATCGTACCGCTGATCCGCCAAACCGACGTCGCTCCCGGCAGCGGCTCGCAGACCGGGCTCGGCGATACCGTGCAGAGCCTGTTTTTCTCGCCCCGGGCGCCCACCGCGTCGGGCTGGACCTGGGGCATCGGCCCCGCGCTGCTGGCGCCGACCGCCACCGACAACTTGCTCGGCAGCGGCCAGTGGGCCGCAGGACCGACCGCGGTGGCGCTACGGCAGCAAGGCCCGTGGACTTACGGCCTGCTGACCAATCACCTGAAAGCCTTTGCCGGCAGTGACAACCGCCCGGATATTAACGCGACGTTCTTCCAGCCTTTTCTGGTCTATAACACGCCGACCGCCTGGACTTACTCATTGAACGCCGAAAGCACCTACGACTGGGAAACCCGCGGCTGGAGCGCGCCGGTGCAACTGGGGGCCGGCAAAGTCACCCGCATCGGCAAACAAACCGTGCAGTTTCTGGGGGCGGTGCGGTATTACGCCGACAGCCTGCCCAATGGCCCTGAAGGGCTGGCGCTGCGCTTTAGCGTGGTGCTGCTGTACCCGCGCTAGGCGTCGGCAGCCGCCGCGTCAGTCATCAACTTCGCCGCCGCCGGTGCGCCTGGCTTTGCGGCGATAGGCGCCCTTGCCTTTGCGGGGCTTTTCGACCCGGCTCGCGAAGCGGGGTTGCGCCACCAGTCTTTTTGCCTTGTTGGTACGGCGTTTCTTCACAGCGGTGCCATAATAGCCCAACACGGAGGCTCTCAATGACATCGACTCTACATGCGGCGGCCCGCCGCCCGCAGTCACCCGGCCGGCGCCTGTTGTGCAGCCTGCTCGGCATTGCCCTGCTGTCAGGCTGCGCAACGCTGCGGCCCGACTTTGAAACCCCGACGGTCACGATCAGCTCGTTTCGACCGATTACCACCGCAGGCGCCGTGCCCAGTTTCGAAATTGGCCTGCGCGTGATCAACCCGAACGCCGAACCGCTGAAGCTGCGCGGCGTCGCTTACACCGTCGCGCTGGCCGGCCGGCAGATCGTGACCGGCGTTGGCAAAGACCTGCCCGTCATCGAAGGCTACGGCGAAGGGGTGTTTACCGTGACGGCGGCTGCGAGTCTTTACGAAGGCATGCGGCTGTTCGGCGACCTGCTGGGCACCCAGCAGGAAACCATCGACTACGAGCTCACCACCAAGCTGGATGTCGGCGCATTGCTCCCGGCGATCCGCGTCAAAGACAAGGGCACGATATCGCTGCTGCCACCGCAGTAGCGCGCCTGCCTAGCGCGCAGCGCAGACGGCCCGGCCGATATCGGGGTAATCGATAAAGGCCGCGTCCATGCCGGCATCGATAAACAGCCGCAGCTCGCCCGCCAGGTCGCCATGCTCGGCCGCAACGGCCGAGCTCTGAAACACCGGCGGCAGGAACTGGTTCTCGGCTCGAAACGTGTACACGTGCACAAACAGCCCGGCCGCATGCGCGCGTTCAATCAGCGCGGAACGCGCCCCGCCGGGCGCCAGCAGCGGGTCGGCGGCCGTGGCCGGCGGCCTGGCGAAAATATAGCCGTACTTGGCCACCCCGATGCCCTGGGCATATTCGGCTATGCGCGCCAGCGCGGCCGGCGTGATCTCGGCCGCAATCGCGTCCGGGTCGGCGGCGCCCAGCAACTGCACCCGCGGGGCCCGCGGGTACAACTCCGCCACCCGCCGCAATGCCGGTGGCTCAAAACTCTGCAGGATGATGTCGCCGGCGATCGCTGCGGGAACCATCGTGTTCAGCACCTCGGCAATCGCCGTGACGCTGTCGAGGCCGTGTGCAGCGAAGTACTCGACCTGCTTCAGCTCGGGATACAAACCGATGTTCCGACCGGTGGTGGCGCGTGCTTCCAGCAACAGCTCGATGACCGCGGCCAGCGTCGGGATCGCAAACTCGTCGTTGCGCGCCGCGCCGCCGGGCCGCAGCTCGGCAAAGCGCTCGCGGGCCCGGAGCGTCGCGATCTCGGCGGCGGTGAAGTCTTCGGTAAACCAGCCATCAACGCGCTGGCCTGCGATCACCTGCACCCGCCGGCGGGCTGCGAACTCCGGGTGGTCGGCCACGTCAGTCGTCAGGTTGAGCACGCTCTCATGGCGGGCGATCGGCACCCCGTCTTTGGTGAGCACCACGTCCGGTTCGATGATGTCGGCGCCCATCTCGATGGCGAGCGCATAGGCCTCGAGCGTGTGCTCGGGCAAGTGCCCGCTGGCACCGCGGTGGGCAATGATCTGACAGGAGGATGCGGCCATAGACGCCGAGCTTAGCATTATGGCCAGCACAACCCCTACGGCGCAGCCGCAGGTTGCTGAGCAGTGGCAGAAATGCGTAAACAGGCGCGCCATGCGCCCATTCAGCCGCGGCTACATCACAGGATGATTGCAGCCGCCGGGCGGCGGGTCTACTTCCACCCCATGCGCCAGCGGCTGGCATCTTTGAGCTCGCGCCAGGGCACGTCATAGGCACGGCGGCTGAGCACGGCCTCGACCGTGCAGCTCTGCGGGACCTCTTCCGCATCGCACAGCACCTCGGTCACCAGAAAGTGCTTTTCCCGGTTGCGTGGCTGCACCGCCGTCCACTTGCTGTGCAATAGCTTCTTGGGGTGAATACGATTCATGCCGACCGGACTGCTACGGAGCGATCAGTATAACGTGGCTTGCGGCCCGCTTACGCGAGGCAGGTTGCGATCGTGTTTGCTGCTATCCTGTGCGCCGTGAAATCCCCCGCCCACCAGATCCTCGCCGACGTTTTTGGCTATAC
>JAZBOT010000185.1:0-3342 GCA_036351295.1 Gammaproteobacteria bacterium
GCTGGCATTAATCATGCATCGCTTTCGATAACCATCGCCGGTTCTACGTATTCGGTGCGCCACTGCAGCGCCGGCCGGATAACCCCGCGCGGTTTGCCTTCCCACCAGCTCGCCCCAAATCCGCCCTCCGGGTCGACTACGGTAAAGGCAACCACATCGCGCTCGGTAAACGGCAGGTACTGCGCCTTTACGGAACGCATCACGGCGCGCACATAGTGAGCGCCTTCAGACAGGAGATTAGGCGGAACCCATGCCGTCGCGATATAGCGGCCCGCTGCCCGCGGCACCTCATCGGCCCCGGCCGTCGAGTCGGCTGTCGAAAACAAGTCGATACCGGCCTCACTGACCACGGTGAAGTAAGGGCTAAGGACGTGACCCGGCTCAAGCACATCAAACACCATCTGCAGGCCAATTGCTTCGGCAGAGTTGATGGCGCCGACAGGCGCGCCATTGGCCGCGACTACCCGCACCGCGCGCAATCGCACGATATCGTCGCCTGGCGCCGTGGCAAGCTCCGGCCATTCGCGGTCCGCGACCTCGCAGCCTCCGGCCGTCAGGTGCGCATGCACGACGTCCGCGACATTCCCATCCATAACCATGCTGCCGTTGCGCATCAACAGGCCACGATCGCAAAGTCGCGCCAGCGCTGCCATGTTGTGCGAGACAAACATGACCGCCTTGCCGTGTTTGCCGACGTTACTCATCGTGTTCAGGCACTTGCGCTGAAACTCAGCGTCGCCGACCGCCAGCACTTCATCAATGATCAGCAGTTCGGGCTCCAGGTGAGCCATCACTGCAAAGGCCAGACGCACATTCATGCCGCTGGAGTAGCGCTTCACCGGCGTGTCAATAAACTTGCCTACACCCGAAAACTCGACAATCTCCTCGAAGCGCGCATCAACCTCACGCTTGCGCATGCCCAGTATGGTGCTGCTCATGTATATATTCTCGCGGCCAGTCAGCTCCGGGTGAAAGCCCGTGCCGACCTCGAGCAGACAGCTGACCCGACCGCGCACACGCACCCGGCCCCTGGTGGGCGGCGTGATGCGCGACACCACCTTGAGCAACGTTGATTTGCCAGCGCCGTTAGCGCCCACCACACCTACAACCTCGCCGGGCTCTATAGCGAATGAGACATCGCGCAGTGCCCAGAGCACGTCGGCAGACTCACCCGCCCCTGCAAGCTCAGCGGCAGTGAAGCGGTACAACGACCGGTACTTGCGAAAATTGTTCACGGGGCTTTTCAGCGCCCGAAGCAATGGTCCGTCCTCAGCTGAGTGCAGGTCCGCAGCATTGCCGATTCGATAGAGCTTACTGACGCGCTCGACGCTGAGTGTCTTTGCCGTCATAGCCTAAACGACATCCACGATAATGCGCTCCATGCGCTTAAAGTAAACCGCCCCGGATAGCAGCAGCACAATGCCGACGCCTGCGCTCACCGCCAGGGAATCCCAGTGCAGCGCTTCGCCGAGCAAACAGGAGCGATAGCCCTCGATCACACCCACGAACGGGTTGAGTATGTAATAGCTACGATAGGCTGCGGGAATCTGGCTGCTGGGATACATTACCGGCACCAGGTAAATCAGCATCCGCATGAAATAGCCCATAATAATCCTGACGTCGCGAAAACGGATGGCGAGAGAGGCCAGCCACAGCGAGATAGCCAACGGGTTGATTATCATCAGCAGAAAAACCAGCGGCAGGTATAGCACCTGCAGCGTCAGCTGAACCTCGTAGTAAACCAGCACCGCACCAATCAGCAACAGGGACACAAAGAACGTAATCAGGTTGCTAAGTACCGGCGTCAGCAGAAAAATAATCCGCGGGAAATAGATTTTAGCCAACATCTGTGCGTTGCCCACGAGGCTGCCGCTGGCCTCATTCATCGTGGCTGACATATAGGTCCACGGAATAATGGCAAGGGTCGTCAGCAGCGGATACGGTATGCCCTCGGTGTCCACCGACAGCAGTCCGCCGAACACCAGCGAAAATACAATGACCTGCAGCACCGGCTGGATGATGACCCAGGCAAAACCGCCCACACTCTGCGCGTAGGAAACCTTAACGGCGCGCCAGACCATGAAATACAGCAGGTCCACGTACTGCTGCAGCTCCCGCCAGTCGAGCACGCCCCAGGGAGAGCGGGGCTCGATAACAATGACGCGTTTTGCAGGGTCGCTGTGAGTGTTCAAGATATAATTTACGCGCCGCTCAAGGCTGGGCCGCCACCCCGGTCGTCGGGCCGCAGCGTTACTCTGCCAGACACAGCGGTGGATTTCATTATTGCTGCATTAGGTTAAAGGCCGCTCATGCCGGAACCACCGGCATCGCCTCGCCCATTCGCCACAGCGACTTTACGTCCGTAGCGGCTCCCGTGTACGATAGGCGCCCTCGGGCGATTAGCTCAGCGGGAGAGCACTGCCTTCACACGGCAGGGGTCGCTGGTTCAATCCCAGCATCGCCCACCATTTTTTTACAACGGCAGACCACCGCACCGGTTCAGAGTCCGCGGCCGACGGCATAGTAAGCAAACCCGCGCTCACGCATTTGCCGCGGATCGTACAGATTCCTGCCGTCTACGACCACCGGTGTGCGCATTTCCGCCCGCAGGTGTTCAAAATCGGGGCTGCGAAATTCGCGCCACTCCGTCGCGATAACCACGGCATCGGCCCCCACCACCGCCGCCTCCGCGGTCTCGCTGTAGCGCAGGCGATCGTCGGCCGGCAATACGCGCTGCGCTTCGGCCTGTGCCACCGGGTCGTAAGCGGTTACCTCCGCGCCGGCCGCCAAAGCATCGGCAATAAACACCCGGCTCGGCGCCTCGCGCATATCATCCGTGTTCGGCTTAAAGGCCAGCCCCCAGAGCGCGATGCGTTTGCCGCGCAAGTCGCCGGCGAAGTGCCGGCTGAGCTTGGCAAACAACACCGACTTCTGCCGCTCGTTGACCGTCTGGACGGCGGCGATCAGATCCGCCGGCGCACCCACCTCGCCCGCGATATGCACCAACGCCCGCACGTCTTTCGGAAAGCAGGAGCCGCCAAAACCGCAACCAGGGTAAATGAACTCGTAGCCGATCCGCGGATCAGAGCCGATGCCAATGCGCACTCTCTCGATATCGGCATCCAGCCGCTCTGCCAGGCCGGCCAGCTCGTTCATAAAGCTGATTTTGGTTGCCAGCATGGCATTCGCCGCATACTTCGTAAGCTCCGCCGAGCGCACGTCCATGACGATGAGCCGGTCATGATTACGGTTGAAGGGTTCATATAACTCCCGCACCAGTTCGCGCGCTCTGTCCGTATCTGCACCCAGGACAATCCGGTCGGGCTTCATGAAGTCGTCAAC
>JAZBOT010000186.1:0-26093 GCA_036351295.1 Gammaproteobacteria bacterium
CAGCCATGCGATTCAGTAAACCCTCGACCCGTGCGGTCGCTACGGGTACGCTGCCGGGCCCTGCCGTTATCCAGCCGCGCGCCGTTTTCCGCAGTTCCACCGTTTGCCCAGTGTCCGCCACCCGCACCCGATCGATTTGTTCCGGTGCGAAGTCAAGTAACGCCGCCGACCCGGCCGGCTCTGTCCGCGCCGGCCACCATACTGCGGCGGCGAGAACGAGTTGCAGAGCCAGCAGGGCAGTTAACCAGCGGGTATAGCTCAGCTGTCTCATCACGTGTCTTCCGGAGCGGGTGCCAGCATATCGGCATAGCGGCGCTGCCGGCGTCGGGTTAGGAGACGCTGCAGCACGGCGATTGCACCCAGCAGGATCAGGGCCAGCCCGTAGTTCAGGTATTCCCAGAACTCCTGCTGCCCGGCGGTGAGTGGCGGCAGCGTGCGATTGAAGTAGTTCCGTGAGCGAATGCCGAGTAGCGCCGGGTCTTCCAGAGCCCAGTCAATCGTATTGGCCAGCATCTGCAGGCTGTTCTCGTAATCGGTGCCGCCGGCTGCGCCCAGCAATTGCAGGACCTGGTCGCGGAGGAAATCATTGGAGCTGAAAACAATCAGCCGTGCCGCGTCGGTGGACTGCGAGATCACGATGGGGGCCATGGGGCTGGCGGCATCGGGCAGGGTGAGGTCGGGTGCCGGCTGACTCGCAAAGAACGAATCAAACCGCCCGCTCATCACAGCGGCGACCGGCTGAGCGGCCCGTGCGTCGGCCGCGCTGAATCCGCTGCCCCCGTCTGCGCCCACTTTGGGCAGGATGTCGGTATCTGTGCTCAGCCAGGACCCAGGCGAAGTGCGGAGCAACTCGGTCACGGTCCGGCGGCTCGCCGCGTCGGCGCTGATGCTGAGCGGCACCGGCCATGCCAGGGTCACCTGGCCCAGATTGGCGGTGATCGGATGTGCCGTATTCAGGCCGGGTTCGCGGATGTCCGGGAAGTAGGGGTAGTCAAGCAAACGCAGTTCCTGCACCTGAAAGCCACTGACATTGCGGGTTACGGGGATCGGGAACGCAGCGTTAAGCGGATCCATCACCAGCTCCGCCCGCAGCGTGACGCCGTGATGCGCCAGCCAGTCTTCCAGCCCGCTGCGCTGGGGCTGCAGCGCCATGCTGCGGTTTTCGAAACTGGCTTTAAACGGACTCGTCGCGATAACGACTGTGCCCCCGCGCATCAGGAACTGATCGACCGCAAAGACCTCTGCGTCGCCGAGGTTCTCGGGTGCCATCAGCAGCAAAATGTCGGCACCGCCGCTGACCTGGCCATCGGCCAGGTTTTCCCGTTCTACGTTCATGTCGCCGGCGAGGAAACTTTCCAGCACCGTGTAGCGGGACCCGCCGAGACCGAGCTGACTGACTTGCGGATTCAGTTCGGGGGCGACCAGCGCTATGGTTTTGGTAAAGCCGCTGGCAAACCGCTTGATGCCGGCGTCGAGGTTACGGTTGAAGCTTTCTGCAGTGCGTTCTTCGAGCGGTAACTGCACCACCGTGCCGTCCTTCTGCAGGGTGAGATAAAAGTAGAAGCGTTCGTCGCTCAGCAGACTGGTGGTCATGGGCTTGAAGCCATAATCGGCGGCAATCTGCTGTGCCAGCCTCCCATCCAGCGCGGTCGGATCGACAAAACTAATCAGCAACCGCCCGCCGGACTCTGCAGCGACCCTGTCGAGCTCAGTTTTGACAACCTCGAGGTAATCGGCAAGCGGCTCGGGCAGCTGCTCATCAGCGGATACGTAACCAATAAATGCAATATCGCCGCGCACGGTATCAAACAAATTTCCGGCGGCCTGATAGTTTTTCACCGTGGCGCGGATGGTGCGCGTCAGGTCGTATTCGGGGTTGCGCAACACAACGTCAACATCGGTTTCGGTGCGGGCCCGGATGTCAATCAGGTCGTTGAAGTCGAGTGTCTGGAACTCGTCCCCGTACTGCACCACGATGTTGAAGTAGGAGCTGACAATGGCCGACTGATAGCGATCCGCGACCTGGAACGGCACCGGTTGGATACCGTACTTCTGGTTCGCCTCTTCTTCCTGCTCGGGGTCGCGGGCCGGGTCAATAATCTCGACCCGCACTTGTCCCGGTGCTGCCGCAGCATACTCCTGAAGCAGGTCGCGGAGCTGGGGCACCAGCGGTGCCAGCAGCGGGTGAGTCTTGTTGCTGAAGTAGCCGCGCAGTAGCAGGGGTTCCTGCAGCTGGGTCAGCGTCGACCGCGTCGTCGCCGAAATTGAGTACTGCGCGCCGGCGGAGACGTCCAGCCGGAGCGTGCTGAGCGGCGCGAGCCAGATGTTAAACATCAGCAAGTTGGCTACGGTTAGCGCGGTGAGCAGGCGCCAGTAGCGTCTGCCCTCACTGCGTCCCGCCGCCCAGCGCTCACGTTCCAGCGCGTAACGGTTGAGCATCAGAAACACCGCGGCCAGGCTGATGTAGTAGCCCAGGTCACGGGCATCAATCACGCCGCGGGTAATAGCTGCGAAGCGCGAACCGCTGCCGAGTAGCCGCAGCGTGTCGGCTGTGGTGTTGCCGAACAGGTCGGTGACAAGCGGCGTGCCAAGCAGGTACAGCGCACCACAGACGGCGCTGGCCGTGATCATGCTGACAATTTGATTGTCGCTGCGCGCTGAGATCCACAGGCCAATGCTCAGATACATGGCTCCCAGCATAAATGTAGCGAGATAGCCGGCTATTACCGGACCCCAGTCCAGATCGCCCAGCAGCCCCACGGTGACGGGTAAGGGCAGCGTGACGGCAAGCGCGATGCCGAGCAGGATAAGGCAGGCAACGAATTTGCCCGCAACAAAATGCCACAGGGCCACGGGCTGCGTGCACACATACTCGAGGGTTCCGGTGCGCTTCTCCTCGCTCCATAGGCGCATGGTTAAGGCGCTCGACAGGAAGATCAGCAGCACGGGCAGCCATTCGAACAGCGGGCGCACGTCCGCGATGTTCCGGGCAAAAAATGCTTCGACCCAGAAGAACACAAACAGGGTGACCGCAGCAAAACTGGCCAGAAACACGTAGGCGATGGGCGACGCGAAAAACAGCGTCAGCTCTTTTGACGCCACTCTGGCTATAGCTCGGCTGCTAACGGATTCAAGCGGCATTGGACAGCGATCCCGAGTTAACTTCCCGGAACAGTGATTCAAGGTCGCGGGTGGCCGGGTGCAGCGCAAACAGTTCGCCACCAGCCTCCAGCACGGCACGCGCAATACCCGCCGCGGTGCTGTGACTGGCAGTGGGGGGCGAAGCTGCGCCGGCGGCGCCGAGCGTCAACTGATAGTGACTGACGCCTTCGCCATCGCCCGACGGCAGCAGGGTGATTCCTGCGACGCCGTCGAGTGGCCGCAGTGCTTCCCGCAGAGCCGGCTCGGTCAGCGTTGTGAGCAGCGCGAGGTGTCGGCTGTGGCGCAGATCCGCCAGTCGCTCATCGACCGCCAGTTTGCCGTTGCGCAAAATCAGGACGCGATCACACAGGGCGCTGACTTCCTGCATGATGTGCGTTGACAGGATTACAGTGGCCGCCTGCGACAGGTCGCGAATCAGGTCGCGCATATGCTCGGTTTGGGTGGGGTCGAGACCGTTCGTGGGCTCATCGAGTATCAGTAACTGCGGCCGTCCCAGCAGTGCCTGAGCGACGCCCACCCGCTGTTTAAAACCGCGCGACAAGGTGCCGATGACGCTGCCGGCCTTGCTGTGAAGTTCAGTGGCTGCCATCACCCGGCGAACTTCCTGACGCTTTGCTACGCCGCTCAAGCCTGACAACACGGCGGCATAGTCGAGGTAGTCGATGACTGTGAGTTCCGGGTATACCGGCAGGTTCTCGGGCAGGTAGCCGATCTGCCGTTGACAGGCTTTGAGGTTCGCGGCCAGAGCCTTGCCGGCCAGCTGAATCTGCCCGCTATCCGGTTCGAGATAGCCGCTCAGCATTTTCATGATGGTGGTTTTGCCGGCGCCGTTGTGTCCCAGCAGGCCGACGATCTCCCGGTCACCAATACTGAAGCTGACGTCATCGACCGCAACAAAGCTGCCGTAGCACCTGACGAGCCGCTCTACTTCCAGCACTTGTGTCCCCTAACGAGCTGACGACGGCCCGGCAGGCCCGCAGGTTCGCTCCGCGCCCAGCCGGCCGCAGCTCGAGATTCGCTAAAAAACGCGCCGAAATTTACCAAAAGAAAGTCGCTTTGAGTAGAGGGCCGAAGCACCGGAATGCGGCGCCCCGCGGTGATTCATGGTAACTGTTTATGAACCCTGAGGTGTCTGGTAATGTTCGGCATCGGCCACGCCGTTTGCCCCGCCATCTGAACAGCACTGGAAACCAAGCTATGAATGACGACTCCCGGCACCTGCAAGGCGAAGGCCTGAAGTTTCTGTTTGTCTATCTCGCACCGGGCATCACCCGCTTCAATGGCGCCGTTTTTCTGTATTCGGCATTCGCGACCATTGGTCTGCTGACCTTTATCTCCACCGGCACGGCGCTGGTGCTCAATGCCAAGTTCGGTATTCCGGCAAACGAGCAGGGCACCATCAGCGGTGACCTGGTGATCGTCACCGAAATCATGCAGTTCCTGGTGTTTGGCGTGGTCGGTGTAGCGGCGGACCGGATCGGCCGCCGCGAGGTCTTTGCCCTCGGCATGCTGACCATGGGGCTGGGCTACCTGCTGTATCCGTTTGCCAACTCCGTGACTGAATTAATCGTTTACCGCGCCGTCTACGCGGTGGGACTCGGGGCCTCGACGGGCATGCTGGGTACGCTGGTCGCGGACTATTCGTCTGACTCGACCCGGGGTCGCTTTGTCGCGGTGAGCGGTATTGCCAACGGCCTCGGTGTGATCGTGATCACGCTGGTATTCGGGCGCAACTTCCCCCCGTACCTTGTCGAAGCGGGATACTCGGCTGTTCAGGCCACGACGATCACCCACGTGGCCGTCTTTATCATCTGCCTGCTGTCAGCGCTGCTGTTCTGGGTCGGATTGAAGCCCGGAACACCTGCGGCCAAGGAAGAGCGCCTGCCGGTGCGCGAGCTGATCGTCAGCGGCGTGGCGGAGGCGCGCAATCCGCGCATTGCGCTCAGCTATGCCTCGGCATTTGTGGCCCGCAGCGATCTTGTCATTCTGGGCACCTTTACGGTGCTGTGGGGCACGGTGGCGGGTGTCGACAACGGCATGGACCCGGCGGTTGCTGCGGCGCGAGGTGCCGGGCTGTTCGGCATCGCCTCCGGCGCCGCGCTGTTGTGGCTGGGCATACTGGGCGCGGTGATGGACCGCTTTAACCGCGTCACGACCGTCATTGTCTGTATGACGCTGGCGACAATTGGCTATTCCAGCATGCTCCTGGTAGACGACCCGCTGTCGAAGGATTCTATCCCGCTGTTTCTGCTGCTCGGCGTCGGGCAGATCAGCGCATTCTTTGGCGCCACAACGCTGATCAGTTCGGAGGCACCGCGCCTTAAGCGGGGTGTTGTGATCGGGGCCTTTAATATGTGCGGCGCCATTGGCATTTTTATCGCTTCGGGCATCGGCGGCCGACTGTTTGACTCGGTCGGGCCCTACGCGCCATTTCTATTGATCGGCGCGCTGAACGCCTGTGTCGCGGTGATGGCGGTGTTCGTCCGTATTTTCTCCCCCGGCCAGCAGGGTGGGCAGCGGCCGGCCGAGGTGGTGGTCCACTGAGCCGCGGGTCAGCCGTTCATCAGGAATTCTTTGCGGGTGTCTTCCTGGGTCTTGAAAACGCCCCCCAGCGCCGTGGTGGTGGTGATGCTGTTAGCGTCCATAACGCCGCGGGATTTTACGCAGAAATGGGTTGCCGCAATCGTCACGGCGACGTCCCGGGTTTCCAGCAGCGTTTGCAGCGCAACCAGAATTTGCTCGGTGAGGCGTTCCTGAACCTGCGGGCGTTGCGCGAAAAACCGCACAATACGGTTGATTTTTGACAGCCCGATCACTTTCTCGCGCGGGATGTAGGCTACCGTGGCCGCACCGTCTATAGAGACAAAATGATGCTCGCAGGTGGACGAGACGCTGATTTCGCTGACCTTCACCATTTCGTCAACCCGCATCTTGTTTTCGATGACCGTCAGTTTTGGGAAGTTGCGGTAATCCAGACCGCCAAAAATCTCGTTGACGTACATTTTGGCAATGCGTTTCGGGCTGTCCTGCAGACTGTCATCGCTCAGGTCGAGTCCCAATAATTCCAGTATTTCCGTAAACCGGCTCTGAATCCGCTGCAGTCTCTCGGCATCGCTCACCGCGATGTCGATCATGGGCGTCTCGAGACCGCGCGCTGCCAGGGCGGCGCGCACCCTGACTGCCTCCGGCCGGAGATCGGCTGCCGCCGGCTCGTCGCTCAGCGCGGGTGCGTTCACCGTCGGGTTGGTGTCGTTGTCCATATCGTTTCCCTTTGCCTGGTCGTGCCGTCGCCCGCCATTTCCCTGATCATCGCATAACGGCTCACCGCATAGAATCGCCCCGCATCACGCTTCAGGACTCCAGCGTTGGCTATTTAAGGTTGCCTTAAGAATCAGCCCTCATGCTCAAGACTGGATAGTCGTGTATGAGCAACTCCAGCAGTGCAGCCAGCAATTAACAGCATGATTCGCGCGCTACCCGATGACGGCGTCTGCGTCAGTGACGGCGTTACTGAGCTCACCGGAGCCGGGTTGCGGGATGAGGTCGAGCGACTGGCGCGCATGTTGGTCGAGCACGGTTGCCACCGGCTCGCGATTATGGCCGACAACGGGGTGGGCTGGATAGTTGCGGATCTGGCCGCACAGCAGGCACAACTTTGCTGTATTCCCTTGCCACTGTTTTTTGCGGATGCGCAGCTGCGCGCTGTAATCAGCGGCATTCAACCCGATGTCATCCTGACCGATGATCCGCAGCGGGTGCAGCGTATGCTGGGAGAATCCGCCGCCCACGCGCTACGCCCGGCGGGTTTCGGGTTATCGCTGATCAGCATCCCGCAGGGCGCTAGCGAAGCTTTACCGAGAGGCACGGCAAAGGTGACGTTTACGTCCGGGTCAACCGGAGCGCCCAAGGGTGTATGCCTGAGCCGTCAAAACCAGCTGGCTGTCGCGCAAGCGTTGCGCAATGCTCTGCGGTTTGAGGGTCCCCGGCACTTATGCCTGCTGCCACTTAGCGTGCTGCTGGAGAACGTGGCTGGCGTTTACTGTGCGCTGCTGTCAGCCGGTTGCGTCATCGTGCCGCCCGGGAGCGCAACCGGGTTTGCAGGTGCCGGCGGTTGCAGTATTGAAGCGATTTGCAGCGTGCTCGATACCTACCGACCCACCAGCATTATTCTGCTGCCACAAATGCTGGCCGGTCTGGTCACTGCCATGGAAGCGGGCTGGCGGCCCCCGCCGGAGCTGCGCTTTGCGGCTGTCGGCGGGGCAAGAGTTCCCGCGGCCCTGATCGCCGCGGCGCGCAACCTGCAGCTGCCGGTCTATGAAGGCTACGGTTTGTCAGAGACGGCTTCTGTCGTGTCGCTTAACCGCCCGGGCCGTGATCTGCCCGGCAGCGCGGGCCAGGTTCTTGACCATGTCGTGGTGACCACCGAAGCGAGCCAGATTATCGTCACCGGAAACACCTTCCTCGGGTATTCGGGCGAGCCCGCGTCGTGGTACCCGGAGGCGGTTCATACAGGTGACCTGGGTGAGCTGGATGCTGCCGGCTTTGTGCATATTCTGGGCCGCGCCAAGAACGTGCTGATCTCCAGTTATGGAAGGAACATTTCACCGGAGTGGCCGGAGAGTGCGCTGCTCGGCGAGGCCGCGATCAGCGCCTGCGTGGTTATCGGGGAACAGCGACCTTATTGCAGCGCGCTGCTCTGGGTTGCTGACAAAGCCACGACCGATGCAGACCTGCATGCTGCCGTTGCCCGTGCCAACCGCGATTTACCCGACTATGCCCGAATTCGGAGCTGGATAAGGCTGGACGGCTCATATACCGATACCCCCGGACTGGCAACTGCGAACGGCAAGCCGCGTCGCGATGCCATTGTTCAACACTACGCGGATGCTATTGACACCATTTACGACGACGCCAGGAGGGCGAGCACTGTATGAGCACTTTTTTCGAGCGGTTGCAGTCGACTACTGAGGTGCAGCGGCAGCAATTGCTGGGCGCGTCGCTCGTGACCACCAGCCTGGCGGGCGATATTACCCTGCCGCAGTACGTCGCCTACCTGTGCCAGGCATTCCATCACGTGCGGCACACGGTGCCGCTGCTGATGGCGGCAGGCAGTCGCCTTGACTATTCTCAGGAGTGGCTGCGGGAGGCGCTGGCCGAATACATTGACGAAGAGCGCGGGCACCAGGAATGGATACTGGATGATATCGAAGCCTGCGGATTCGCGCGCGATATCGTCACCGTCGCGCAGCCGACGCCGGCGACGGAGCTGATGGTTGCATACGCCTACGATACGATAAACAGGGTTAGTCCGGTTGGCTTTTTCGGCATGGTTCATGTGCTGGAGAACACCAGCATCACCGTGGCGGACCAGGCGGCGGACAGCATTCAGAAAACGCTGAACCTGCCGGATGCGGCCTTTTCTTACCTGCGCTCACACGGTGCTCTCGATCAGAGTCATGTCCGCTTTTTTGCAGACCTGATGAACCGCATAGATAACGCGGCAGACCAGCAAGTCATTCTGCACTGTGCACAGATGTTCTACCGGCTGTTTGCTGCTGTGCTTGATTCCGTTGATGCTTCGCAGCTGGGTACAGCAACACCGGTTGCCGGGGAGGTGGCGCATGGACTTACGGGGTAAGCGGGTCGTTCTGACCGGCGCAGCCGGCGGTATGGGTCAGCTGATTGCGCAGGCGCTGGCAGACCGTGGTGCGAGTCTGGTGCTGGCTGACGCCAACAACGACGGTCTGCAGTCGCTGCTGGGGCGTCTGGGTGAATCGCACGAAGTGGTCGCCGGTGATCTCACGCGGCCCGAGGTGCGCACTGAGCTGGTCAATACCTGCCGGCGGCTCGGCACACTGCACATGCTCATCAATGCGGCCGGTATCAGCGACTACGTGCTGCTCGAACAGCACGAGCAGCGGCGTATCGAGCTGATGATGAGTCTCAACGCGACGTTGCCCATACTGCTGTGTCAGGAACTGCTGCCGTTTCTCAGGGCATCGCCGGAAGCGCTCATCGTTAATTTCGGTTCAACCTTTGGCAGTATCGGGCACCCTGGCTTTGCTGTTTATTGCGCTACAAAGTTTGCCCTCCGCGGATTTAGCGAAAGTCTGCGTCGTGAGCTGGCCGACACCCACGTGGGCGTCATCTATTTTGCGCCGCGCGCGACGCGTACGGGTATGAACAGCAGCGCGGTCGATGCACTGAACGCGGAGCTCGGCAACGCAATGGATTCGCCGGAGTCAGTTGCGGCGGCGCTGATCGACCGTATCCAGCAGTCCTCCGGGGGAGACTACTACCTCGGCTGGCCCGAGAAACTGTTCGTGCGCCTGAATGGCTTGTTGCCGGGTGTGGTCGACGGTGCTCTGCGCAAGCAGCTGGCGATCATCAAGCGCCTCGCGGCAGAACTGCCCGCCGGCTGAACGCCAAGGTACAATCGAGGGTATGTCGTTACTCCTCGTAGAAGATGATGCCGAACTGGCCGCCGCACTCGTCAGCGCTTTGCGTAGCGAGGGGCTGAGCGTGAATCACGTCGGCCGGGGGCGCGATGCCCTGCACGTGGCGGCGACGGAGCCACCGGAGATTATCATTCTGGACCTGGGCCTGCCGGACATGGACGGTCTGGAAGTGCTTCGCGACATTCGGCAGGCCCATGCCGATGCGGGTATCCAGATTTTGATCCTGACGGCGCGAAGCAGGCCCGATGAGAAAGTTGCGGGTCTGGACAGCGGCGCTGACGACTACCTCGCCAAGCCTTTCGATATGCCGGAGCTTCTGGCGCGTCTCCGCGCACTGTCGCGGCGGCGTGGCGGGGGCGGGAGCAATTTGCTCGCAATCGGTGACGTGGAACTGGATACCGCCAGCCAGCAGGTCACGCTGCGTGGCGAACCCGTCGCCCTGGCGCGGCGCGAATACATGTTGCTCAAAGTGTTGCTGGAGAATTGCGGCAAGGTTCAGACCCGCGACAGCCTCGAACGGCGGCTTTACAGCTGGGGTGAGGAGGTGGCCAGCAATGCACTCGAGGTTCATATCCATCACCTGCGCAAAAAACTGGATAGCACCCTGATCGAAACCGTGCGCGGGGTCGGGTACACGATCCGCAAGCCATGAGCTCGATACGCCGGTATCTCGTCATTGTGCTGCTGGCGACCATTACGCTGGTTAATTTTTTGGCGGCCCTGCATGGCTACCGTTCGAGTATGGAAAAGGCGGATCAGGTTTTCGATGCGGAGCTGGTCGATATAGCCTCGGTATTGGCGCAGGCAACGGGCTCCACGGCTGTTCAGCAGATATCCGGGCAACTGTCGACGGGGGTTGTCTTTCAGATCTGGAATGACGGCGAGCCGGAGTACGCATCGTTTGATGCCCCTGCCGGCCCGATTGCCGATCTTGTGCCGGGGTATCATGACGTCAACTTGCTTGGCTACCGGTGGCGCGCCTTTACGGTGCAGTTGCCTCAACCCAATCGCTGGCTGATCGTCGCTGAGCGCTACGAAGCGCGGTTCGCGCTGGCAGAAAAAATCATTGTCGAGTCAGTGCTGCCGATCGTGCTGAGCCTGCCATTGATTGGTGTGCTGGTTTGGCTGATAGTAGGCCGCGGCCTGCAGCCGCTGCGGGGCTTAGCCGCTGAAATGGCTGTAAAGCGCGCCGATGACCTGGGCCCGGTGCGCCAGGACAACCCGCCGGCCGAGGTCAACGTGTTGATCTCGGCAATAAACAGTTTGCTGGGCCGGCTCGACGAGAGCTTTCGGCGCGAAAAGCGGTTTGCCGCCGATGCAGCGCACCAGTTGCGCACCCCGATCAGTGTGCTGAAGGTGCAGTTGCACAACATGCAGCGCACGGCCGCAGCCGACGGCGGAGAGCTGCCGCGACTGGCCTCTGCGGTGGAACGGATGGGGCGATCTGTTGAGCAGATTTTACTCCTGAACCGTACAGCGCCGGGCCAGTTTGCCGCGAGTGTCGAAGCGGTCAACCTGACCGAGGCCGCGCGTGAAGAAATTGCGGCGATCTACCCGCAGATCGAACTGCTCGGTCAGGAGATTGAACTGGTCGGGGATGACGTCATGATGCAGGGCGATGCTTTTTGCGTACATACCCTCATTGCCAACCTGCTGGACAACGCGAGCAAGTACAGTGGCCGCGGCGGCAAGATTCGGGTCACCTGCGCAGCGACTCCGGCAGGTGCCGTTCTGACGGTGCACGATAACGGCCCCGGCATCGATGCTGAGCTGCGTGAGCGAGTATTCGAACGGTTCTATCGGGTGGGCGGCGACCGCCATGCGTCGGGAATAACCGGCTCCGGCATAGGGCTATCCATTGTCAGTCAGGTACTCGAGATTCTCGGTGCGCGTATTGAGCTGGGCGAGTCATATTTTGGTGCGGGTCTCGGGGTCACCGTGGGTTTCGGGGCGCAAGCGACTGGTCCGGGCAAGGCTTCCTCGTGACGGCCGCGAAGACGCTCTGCCTGTATCTCGCGCTGTTGCTCGCGCCGCTGCTGGCGACAGCAGCGGCACCGACTTTTGAGCTGGAGATCCGTGACCATCTGTTTTTTCCGGATGAGCTGCGGGTGCCGGCCGGCGTGAAAATCAAGCTAATCGTTTACAACCGCGATGCGACGCCTGAGGAGTTCGAGAGTTATGAGCTTAACCGCGAGAAAGTCATCGTCGGCCAGCGCAAGGCGGTGATCTTTATTGGGCCCCTGAAGCCGGGGGTCTACCCGTTTTTTGGTGAATTTAACCCGAAGACCGCGCAAGGTCGCGTGGTCGCGGAGTGAGGGCTGTGGCGTGCTGTTGAGTTCGGTCATCATTGTCCTGCGGGAGGTTCTGGAGGCGGCGTTGCTTATCAGCCTGCTGCTGGCGTTCTCTACCCGTATCGGTGTGCGCGGTGCCTGGCTAATGGTGTCGCTGGCGGCAGGCGCCGCGGGGGCAGTGCTCTACGGATTTAACATCGACATCGTGTCGGACTGGTTCGATGGGGTGGGTCAGGAGGTGGTCAACGCCGTACTGCAGGTCGCTATTTACCTAAATCTGTGTCTGATCGCCGTGCTCGGTGCCCGGGTGCTGCAGGGTGAGGGCAGTGGCGGTGCTCTGCTGATGGTGGCGATGGTGTTCACGGTGGCGACGGCGATTATTCGTGAGGGCTCCGAGATTCTGGTCTACTTTAGCGGCTTCTTTGCACTCCCCGAGCAACTGCTGTCGGTGACGGTGGGTGGCGTCATCGGGGCCGGTATTGGTGCCAGTGCAGGCGGAGTTTTTTATTACGCTTTGTTGAGCATGCGCGGCAAACTGGCATGGTCAGCGGGGTTGTCGCTGCTGGCCCTCGTGTCTGGCGGTATGGCGATGCAGGCGACGCAACTGCTGATTCAGGCGGACTGGCTGCCCGCGGGTTATCCGGTTTGGAACAGCTCCTGGCTGGTGGAAGAGAGCAGCGTAACGGGCCAGTTGCTGTACGCGCTGCTGGGCTACGAAGCAGCACCCACCGGGCTGCAGGTGGCAATCTATCTCGGTGCGGTGTCGTTGATTGTGGCATTGGCGCTGGCGTCGGCGCTGCTAACTCGAAGTCCGGCGCAGGCCCGGCAGTGGGCGGTATAGAGGCCGTGACTCACTGTGGCGCACAGCGACTGGCGCGACTGGCGGGGTGCATGTTTCTGCTGCCGGCCGCTGTGCTGGCGGACGGATTCGCTGTCGATCGCATATACCAGCCCTATGTGCAGCCTTACGAACGCGAGTTTGAATACCGTGCGCTGTACCTGAACGATGCCGATGCGGCCATCGATGGAACCCAGATTCATCGGCTCTCTTACGGTCAGGCATTGAGCGACCGGTGGTTTGTGGAACTCTATGTGATTGGCGCCAACGAGCCGGGCGACTCGCTGGCGCTCCAAGGGTATGAGGCCGAAGTCAAATGGCAGCTTACCGAACAGGGCGAGTATTTTGCTGACTGGGGGCTGCTGTTCGAGCTGGAATATGCCCGTGATCCGCGAGTCTGGGAATACTCCACCACCGTGCTGTTTGAGAAGGAATTGGGTCGCTGGTCAGCGACGGTCAATGCCTCCCTCGCCCGCGAGTGGGGCAGCCAGATACAGAATGAGTGGGAAACCGAATTCGCAGGGCAGATGCGCTATCGCTACCGGCCTGTGTTCGAGCCCAACGTGGCCCTGTACTCGAGTGAAAACGTCAAGGGCATTGGCCCGGGTGCCCAGGGCATCCGCAAGTTTTCCGGCGGGCGTAACCTGCAATGGCAGCTAAATCTGGTGTTCGGGATCGACGGCGCCAGTCCCGATCAGGCCATTCTGGGGGTGATTGAATACGAGTTTTAGCGGCGCCCGGGGAGTGTGGGTGCGGCAGTCTGCTACAATATTGGGCTTTATTCAGCACCACCGAACCGGAATCCCATGATCTCTACTGCAAATCTGGCCATTCAATTTGGCGCCAAGCCGCTATTCGAAAACGTCTCGGTGAGCTTTGGTAACGGCCACCGCTATGGCCTGATTGGTGCTAATGGCAGCGGCAAGTCGACGTTTATGAAGATTCTGGCAGGCGAGATTGAGCCAACAGCCGGCAACGTCGCTATCGATCCCAACGCCCGGCTGGGACGGCTGCGACAGGATCAGTTTGCCTACGAAGAATTCCGCGTTATTGATACGGTCATCATGGGGCATGAGCAACTGTGGCAGCTGTCGCAGGAACGCGACCGGCTGTACTCGTTGCCCGAAATGAGTGATGAAGAGGGCATGCGGGTCGCCGATATCGAGGGCGAATTCGCGGAGCTGGACGGCTATGCCGCCGAGGCTCGGGCGGGTGAGCTGCTGGAGAGCATTGGGATACCGGTGGATCAGCATGAGGGGCCGATGAGCGCGATCGCGCCGGGCTGGAAGCTGCGTGTCCTGCTCGCGCAGGCGCTATTCTCGGATCCGGACGTCCTGTTGCTGGACGAACCCACCAACAACCTCGATATCAACACCATCCGCTGGCTTGAAGGCTTTCTCGTAGAGAGCCGCTCGACGATGATCATTATTTCGCATGACCGGCATTTCCTGAACACAGTGTGCACCCACATGGCGGATTTGGATTACGGTGAGCTGCGCATGTTTCCCGGCAATTATGACGAGTACATGACCGCGGCCACGCAGGCCCGCGAGCGAATTCAGGCTGACAACGCCAAGAAAAAGGCCAAACGCGCTGAGTTGCAGGCGTTCGTCAGCCGGTTTTCGGCGAATGCGTCCAAGGCGCGTCAGGCCACGTCGCGGGCCAAGCAGCTGGAGAAGCTGCAGCTGGAAGAGGTGAAGCCGTCCAGTCGGGTAAGCCCGTTCATTCGGTTTGAGCAGGACAAGCCGCTGCGCCGATTTGCGGTAGAGGCCGACGGGCTGACCAAGGCGTTTGACGCGACCCCGCTGTTCAGCGATGTGGATCTGCGTATCGAGGCGGGCTCACGGGTCGCCATAATCGGGCCGAGCGGTATCGGCAAGACGACGCTGGCGCGCTGCCTGCTGGGCGAGCTGGAGGTCGACGGCGGCGATATCAAATGGGCCGAGAACGCCAACATCGGCTATTTCGCCCAGGATCATGCGCATGAGTTCGAGCAGGACATGAGCCTGTTCGAGTGGATTACGCAGTGGCAGCCGCCGGGCAGCGATGAACAGCTGCTGCGCGCCACCCTGGGGCGGATGCTGTTTTCGCGTGACGAAAGCGAAAAATCGGTGCGGGTGGTATCCGGTGGTGAGGAAGGTCGCCTGTTGTTCGGCAAACTGATGCTGCAGCAGCCTAACGTACTGGTGATGGATGAGCCGACCAACCACCTCGATATGGAATCCATTGAGGCGCTGAACCTGGCCCTCGAGAACTATCCGGGCACGCTGATTTTCATCAGCCATGACCGCGAATTTGTATCATCGCTGGCGACGCGCATTGTCGAGCTGACCCCTGCGGGTGTGATCGACTATTCAGGTACCTACGAGGACTACCTGCGCAGCCAGAATGCCGGCGCCAGCGCGCGGGTCGCCTGATACGCCGCGACGCCCCGCAATTAGCGCCACGCGCGCGGCTGCTTTCCGCTAAGCTGCTCGCTTCGGGCGCCCTGCGTCCACGTCCCCCAGGAACCCCAGATGGCTGAAACCCCGCCACCGGTGGCGAGTTTTCGCGACCTCAATCTGCCCGCCGTGCTGCTGCGCGCACTCGACGACGTTGGCTATGAAACGCCGTCACCTATCCAGTGTCAGGCGATCCCGCCGTTGCTCGAAGGCGCAGACCTGCTGGGTCATGCGCCGACCGGAACCGGCAAAACCGCGGCCTTCGCTCTGCCGTTGCTGGCCCGCCTCGACATGAACTCGCCGAGCGTGCAGGTGATGACCCTCTGTCCAACGCGCGAGCTCGCGATTCAGGTTGCCGAGGCCTTTAAGCGCTATGCCGTGCACATGCCGGGGTTCCACGTGCTGCCCATTTACGGCGGCCAGGACTACACGGGACAGATACGGCAACTGAAACGCGGCGTGCAGGTGGTGGTGGGCACACCGGGGCGTGTCATGGACCATATGCGCAAGGGGACTCTGAAGCTGGGCGGGCTGCGCGCGCTGGTGCTGGATGAGGCCGATGAAATGCTGCGCATGGGATTTATCGACGAGGTGGAATGGATCCTGGAGCAACTTCCGGCCGAGCGGCAGATGGCCCTGTTCTCGGCGACGATGCCGAGCGAGATTCGGCGGATTGCCCGCACCCACATGCGCGAGCCGCGCGAGATTTCTATCCGCTCGCGAACGGCCACCGCCGAAACTATTCGCCAGCGCTACTGGCTGGTCGGCGGCATGCACAAACTGGATGCCTTTACCCGCATATTGGAGGTTGAGCCCTTCGATGCGATGCTGGTCTTTGTTCGGACGCGGATTGCGACGACGGAACTGGCGGAGCGTCTGGAGGCGCGCGGCTTCGCCGCGGCCGCTATGAACGGTGATATGGCGCAGAAGGACCGCGAGCGCATGGTCGACCGGCTGAAACGCGGTTCGCTCGATATCCTGGTGGCCACCGACGTCGCCGCGCGAGGTCTGGACGTGTCGCGCATCAGCCACGTGATTAACTACGACATCCCGTATGACACCGAAGCGTATATTCACCGGATTGGCCGCACCGGTCGCGCGGGTCGCACCGGCGAAGCGATTCTGTTTGTGCAGCCGCGGGAGCGGCGCTTGCTGCGCTCGATAGAGAAAGCGACGCAGCAAAAAATTACTGAGCTGCAGTTGCCCAGCGCGGCCACCGTCAACAACAAGCGAATCGCGGATTTCAAACAGCAGATCACCGATACGCTGGCCGGGGGTGAGCTGGCCTTCATGCACAGCCTGGTCGAGCAGTACGAGCAGGAACACAACGTGCCGGCCCGGGCTATTGCAGCAGCTCTGGCTCAGCTGTCGCTGGGTGGTAAGTCCTTGCTGCTGGAGGACGAGCGTGGCCGGGGGCGCGCCGAGCACAAGCGAGAGCGCCGCGACGGCGACAAGCCGCCGCAGTCGAACCCGCCGCCGGCGGGGGATGGCAGCAACACACCGCGCGAGCGTCGCCCGCGCCGGGCGCCGGCGCCCGACACCGAGCGGTTCCGGCTGGCCGTGGGTTCTGACCATGGCGTGCAGCCGGGCAATATTGTCGGGGCCATCGCCAATGAGGCGGGTCTTGATGCCGAGCATATCGGCCACATCGAGATCCATGCCGACCACAGCCTCGTCGACTTGCCGAGCGGCATGCCGCGCGAGGTGTTCCGCGATCTCAAGAAGGCGTGGGTTTGCGGTCAGCAGCTGCGGATAGTCCGGGTTGGCGAGCCGGGCCGCGGCGCCACTGAGACGCGGGATGCGGCCCCCAAGGCTGCGCGGACCGGGGCCAAGCCGCGGCCGCCGGCGGAGCCCCGTAAGGGGCGAGGCAAGGCGCAGGGGAAGTCTGCCGACAAAGGTAAACCGCGGGGCAAGTCTAAGGCGCGGGGTAAGGCACGTTCGCAGCCGGCGAAAAAACCCCGGGGTTAGCCGCCGGCGTCAGCGATAGCCCTCCGCCTGGAGCAGGAACAGGCGCGCATACTGGCCGTTGGTCGCCATCAGCTCGGCATGAGTACCGCACTCGACGATGCGGCCGTGCTCCAGGACAGCGATGCGGTCGGCCTGGCGAACCGTCGAGAAGCGGTGCGATATCAGCACCGTGATGCGTCCCCGGGTATGCCCGCGAAAGTACTCGAACAACTCAGCCTCGGCGGCCGCATCCATCGCCGCGGTCGGCTCATCGAGCACCAGCACCTCTGCCTTGCTGCGCATGAATGCCCGCGACAGGGCAATCTTCTGCCACTGTCCCGTGGACAATTCTTTGCCGCCCTTGAACCAGCTCCCCAGCTGCGTATTGAAGCCCTTGTCCATGCGTTCGATAAACGGCGCGGCCATGCCTTTCTGGGCTGAGTCGGCCCAGCGGTCGGCGTCCTCGAACCCCTCGACATCGCCGGCGCCGATGTTTTCGCCGACCGTAAACTGGTAGCGGTTAAAGTCCTGAAAGATGACGCCAATGGTCCGGTGCAGGGCCTCGGTGTCCCATTCCGCCACGTCACGGCCGTGCAGCATGACCGTTCCGGAACTCGGTGTGTAAAACCCGCACAAGAGCTTAATCAGCGTCGATTTACCGGCGCCGTTCTCGCCAACCAGCGCGAGGCTCTCGCCAGGTCGGATGTGGAGGTCGATGCCGGTCAGCGTGGGTGCCGGCGCGCCCGGATACCGGAAGCTGACATTGACGAAGCGCACGCCGTCAGCGGGATCCGGCCCGCTCAGGGCGACGCCGCTCACCTGCGCGGGCGCCTGTTCCAGATACTCGTAGAGATTCGTCAGGTAGAGGTTGTCTTCATACATACCGCTGATCGAAGCAAGGCCGGCCGACACCGTGCCCTGTCCCTGGCGGAACAGCAGCAGGTACATCGTCATCTCACCGAGCGTAATGCTTGTGTTCACGGCGGCAATCACAATCCAGACATATGCGCCGTAGAGAGCCACCGTGCCGATCAGTGTGAGCGCGAGACCCCAGCTCTCGCGCCGCACGGTCAACGCGCGGTCTTCAGCATAGATCTTGCGAAAAATCGCGCGGTAGCGGTCGAGCAGCAGTGGCCCCAGTCCGAACAGCTTGACCTCCTGCACATGATCCTCGCGCGCGAGCACGATCTCCAGATAGTTCTGCAGGCGCGACTCGGGTGCGCGGAACCGAAACAGCCGGAAGGCGTCGCCGGAAAACTTGGTTTCGGCAATAAACGCCGGCAGCCCCGCGAGAATGAGCAGCACCATGGCCCAGATCGAAAATTGCGCGATCAGCACCGCGAAGCTCACCAGCGATATCAGTTGCTGGAACAGCGCGAAACTGCGCATCACCAGGGACAGCGGCCGGCTGGATGCTTCGCGGCGGGCCCGCTGCAGCTTGTCGTAAAACTCCGAGTCTTCAAACTGGGCGAGATCCAGCGTCTGCGCCTTCTCAAGGATCATTTCATTGACGCGGTAGCCCAGTTCGGCGCGCAGCAGCGCCTGACAGGCGTTAATGCCGCGCTGCGCCGCCAGCAACAGGGCCAGCAGCAACCCCTCGAGTAACACCAGTCGCAGCACCTGCACGTAGTCCGGCGCCAGCCCGGCGTTCACGTTGCCGGTTTGCACCACGACTCCGTCCACGATCAGCTTGCCGACCCAGGCCATGCCGGCCGGCAGCAGGCCGGCAGCCAGCGTCAGCAGCGCGAGCGTAATGGCGAGGCGGCGATTGGTTTCCCAGACGAGCGCCACCGCTCGCCGGGTATAGGCAAACACCGCAAACTGGCTGAAGAAGCCGGTGGTGCCGGCGGCAGGCAGGGCAGGGGCGTGGGGCGATGGCGCGCTCACGTCATCGCCGGCGCAGTGGCTGGCTGCTGATGATCACGGGCCAGTACCACGTAGAACGCCGGCACCACAAAGATCGTAAATACCGTACCAATCGTCATACCGCTGGCGATAACCAGACCGATGTTATAACGACTCACTGCCCCGGCGCCCGAGGCGAACAGCAGTGGCATCACGCCCAGTACCGTTGCAGCCGTTGTCATGAGCACCGGGCGCAGACGAATACTGGCCGCTTTCTCGACCGCGGTGCGCTTGTCGAGACCCTCATCAGCCGCCAGCTGATTGGCAAACTCGACAATCAGAATGCCGTGCTTACTGATGAGTCCGATCAGCGTGATCAGGCCTACCTGCGTGTAAATGTTCACCGTGGCAGCCCCCAGCGTCAGGAACACAAGCGCCCCGGCAATGGACAGCGGCACGCTGACCAGCATGATCAGCGGATCGCGGAACGATTCGAACTGCGCTGACAGCACCAGGTAAATGACGAGCAGCGAGAAGAAGAAGGTCAGGAGCAAGCTGCTGCCTTCCTGGATGAACTGGCGCGACGGGCCGGCGTAATCGAAGCGAAATTCGGTGGGTGCAAGTTCGGTGGCCGCGGTGCGCAGAAACTCCAGGGCGGTGCCCAGCGCGACGCCGGGTGCGGGTACCGCCGACAGGGTCACCGAGTTTTGCTGTTGGAAGCGCTTCATTTCCTGGGGTTCAACCGAACTCGAGAAGCTCACCAGCGCTGCCATCGGCACGAGATCCCCACTGGCGGTGCGTACCGGAAACACGCCGATCTGCTCCGGGTTCAGTCGAAACGCGCGCTCCACCTGCGGGATCACTTTGTAGCTGCGGCCCTGCAGGCTGAACCGGTTGACGAAGTTGCCGCTCAGCATGACGCTGAGGTCCTGGCCCAGCTGCTCCATATCCACCCCGAGGTTGGCGGCCTGTTCCCGATCGATCTCGACCTGCACCTGCGGGCGATCGTACTTAACATCGAGGTCAGCATAGACGAACAAACCACTCTGGTACGCTCGTTGCACGAGTTCCTGGCCGACTTCAAATACCTCCAGTTGCGGTCGGGTTGAGCCGATCACAAACTGCACCGGCAGGCCGTCGCCGGCGCCCGGCATCGCTGGCAGAGAGAACGCTGCGGACTGCAGTCCGGCGACCCGGTTGGCGATGGCCTGCACCATCGGGATCACTTCAGCCTGGGTCTGCTCACGCTCGTTCCAGGGTTTCAGCACCAGTCCCGACAGGGCCGTATTAGTGGGTGTTTGCGGCCCGCTGCCGATGGTGCCGTTAAACAGGAAGCTCTGGTCGGCGGCGTCGAGCTCCTTGTAGCCCTCCACCAGTGCCGAGGTATAGCGCGTCAGCTGATCCGGCGCTGTATTGGCCTGCGCGGAAGAGACCACCAGCACAATGCCCTGGTCCTCGGTCGGTGCCAGCTCCGCCGGCGTTGCAATAAACATGAAATAAATACTGACGAGCACAATGCTGGCGAACACCAGTGTAACCGGAATCGCGTTCAGGCTGCGGTGCAGGAGGCGCAGGTAGGCTAAACGCAGCGCATCGAAGCGCGCGTCCAGCCATTTCGCCAGACGCGCCTCCTCAGAGCGCCGCGGCAGCAAGCGTGAGCACATCATGGGTGACAGCGTCAGCGCCACGACCCCGGAGATCAGTACGGCCCCCGACAGTGTAAAGGCGAACTCCCGAAACAAGCTGCCGGTGAGGCCCCCTGAGAAGCCGATCGGTGCATACACTGCAAACAGGGTGATCGTCATGGCGATCACGGGTATGGCGAGTTCCCGCGCGCCGTGCAGGGCGGCTTCCAGTCGCGATTCGCCTTCCTCGATATGCCGCTGGATGTTCTCAACGACGATAATAGCGTCATCAACAACCAGCCCGATCGCGAGCACCATCGCCAGCAGCGTCAGGAGGTTGATGGAGTAGCCAAGCGCCAGCATGAGTGCGGCCGCACCGATCATCGACAGCGGAATGGCTACGATCGGAATAATCACCGACCGGACAGTGCCGAGAAACAGGTAAATCACCAGCATCACGATCAGCGCGGCCTCAACCAGCGTCTTGATGACCTCGTTGATGGCATCTTCAATATAGCGCGTGGTGTCGTAGGAGATCACGCCCTCAATGTCGTCGGGCAGCTCCGCCGCGATGGCCGGAAACTTTGCCCGTATTTCCTGAATGACCGCCAGCGGGTTGGCTGTTGGCAGCACGTCGATAGCCAGGAACGTCGCAAATTCGCCGTTGAAGGCCACGGAGGTGTCGTAGTTCTCCGCGCCCAGGGCCACCGTGGCCACATCCTCCAGGTAAATCGGCGCATCGTCGCGTTCCGCAACGATAAGCCGTTGAAACTGTCGGGCTGAATGCAGGTCGGTCGCGGCCGTCAGGTTAACGGCAATGGCGTCACCCTTGGTCTTGCCCACCGCCGCCTGGAAATTGTTGGCGCGCAGCGCGGCAGCGACTTCGCCCGGCGTGACGTCCAGCGCGTACATGCGCACGGGGTCGAGCCAGACGCGCATCGCAAAGTTCCGCCCGCCGAGGATGGCTGCTTGCTGGACTCCCGCCACCGCTTCGATCTGCGGTTGCACCACGCGAATAAGGTAGTCAGTGATCTGGTTCTGCGGTCGCGTCGTGCTGTTAAAGCTCAGGTACATCGCGGATGTGGTTTCGCCGATCGCGACTTCCAGTACCGGCTCTTCGCTGGCCTCCGGCAGCTCAGCACGCACCCGATTAACTTTAGCCGTGATCTGCGTGAGCGCCTCGTAGGGCGCGTAATTGAGCTTCAGGTGCGCCGTGATCGTGCTGGCGCCCTGCAGGCTGCTGGACTCCAGGTAGTCAATGCCGTCAGCGCTGGCGATCTCGCGTTCCAGCGGCGTGGTAATGAAACCTTTGACCAGCTCCGCATCGGCTCCCGGATAGCTGGTCAGGATGCGTATGACAGCCGTGTCACTCTGCGGGTACTGGGTGACCTGCAACAGCTGCAGCGAGCGCAGTCCGGCGATCAGTATCAGCAAGCTGATCACGATGGCCAGCACCGGGCGACGAATAAACAGGTCGGTAAACTGCATGCCGGGCGCCCGTTAATTATTGCCGGGGACGATCGTCGCCTGATTGCTCACCGGCACCGAATTATCGACAACCACCGTCGCGCCGTTGCGCAGCTTTTGCTGACCCGCGGTGACCACCTCTGCACCCGCCTGCAAGCCGGTTTCGATCGCCACCTGATCACCGCGCGTGGCGCCGGTGACGACAAACGTGTTCTTTACAGTTGCCGGGGCATCCGGGCCGGCGCCTGGCAACACCACGAAAACCGAGTCGCCGTAGGGACTGTAAGTTATGGCGGCCTGCGGCACGGTAACCACATCGGTGCGCGTGTCGAGTTCGATACTGACTTGCGCGAACATGCCCGGGCGCAGCTTTTGCTCAGGGTTCCTGACCAGACCCTGCACCATGAGCGTGCGGGTATCGGCGTCGATACGCGGCGCGACTGCGGTGACTTCGCCGGTAAAACTTTCGCCGGGCCAGGCATCAACTTTTAGCGCGATCGGCCGGCCCGGCGTAACAGCGGCGATTTCGCGTTGTGGTACGGTGAAGTTGACCCGCATCTTCTCGAGGTTTTCCAGCCTGACCAGAGTATCGCCCGGTTCCACGTACTGACCGACGTCGACGAGCCTGATGCCCAACTGTCCGGAGAAGGGCGCACGAATGGCGAGCTGTTGGATGCGCAGCCGCAAATCCTCCTCCGCAGCGCGCGCGCGATCCAGGTCGGTGACAGCCACGTCGTAATCGAACTCCGAAATGAGGTTCTGTTTGCGCAGGTCCTGCGAGCGCTTAAAGTTCATCTCCGCCAGTCGGGTCGCAGCGATCAGCCCGGCCAGCTGGGCCTTGTCGTTGGCCGTATACTGCTGCACGAGCAGCGCGCCGGCCGCGACGGTATCGCCGGACTCGAAATGCAGCTCGGTGATCAGGCCCGCCAGCTGCGCGGTAACGTCAACGCCCTGCAGGGATTCGAGGGTGCCGACGACATTGATGCTGGGTGACCAGGTTTGCAACTCTGCCGGCGCGGTGGAAACCGTCACCGGTGGCAGCGTCATTGTCTGCATCGACTTGGCTATCTGGCCCGCCACAAAGGCTTTCCAGCCAAATATGCCGCCAAAGACCAGCCCGCACAGCACGAGCATGATGAACATCGGTTTCTTCATAGACTGTCTGCCGCCACGGGCCCCGACCGGAGTCGGGTTAACCCGCGATCACTTGCCCGCCCGTCACGTTGAGCACCGTGCCGGTCATGAAGGCAGATTCCGGGCCGCACAGGAAGCTGATGGGTCCTGCCACATCCTCGGCGGTGCCGTAGCGTCGCACCGGAATCCTGTCGAACTCGGGTTTCTCAAAGTTAGCGGTCATGTCGGTCTCAATCACGCCCGGCGCGACCGCGTTGACGTTAATGCCATACTGGCCGGCGTTGCGCGCAATATGGCGGGTGAGGCCAATGACGGCGGCCTTGGACGCGGAGTACTCGCTACCGACAATCAAACCGCCCTGGTAGTACGCCATTGAGCTGACTATCACAATGCGACCGTAGCCGGTTTGTTTCATACCGTCGTATACAGCCGCAATGCAGTTTTGGGTGCCGTGCAGGTTGATGTCGATGACTCGTTCCCACTGCTCCCAGTCGCCGGCGACTGTGCCTTCCGGACAGACGCCCGCATTGCAGACCAGTATGTCCAGATGGCCGTGTTTGGCGCGAATGGCATCGGCGAGCGCCTGACAGGCGGCCCGGTCGGTGACGTCCAGATGATGCGCCTCAGCCTGCCCGCCAGCCGCCTCAATCTGCCCGACGGTTGCTGCGCAGTCGAGCACGTCCGTGACATGCACGTAGGCGCCGCGATTGGCCAGCGCCAGCGCTGCGCTCGCGCCAATGCCGCGTGCCGCGCCGGTTATGAGTACCACCTTGTCCTGTAGGGCCCGATCTTGTGTCATGGTTTCTGTCCTGGCTTTGAGATTGGTTATGATGCGCGCTCTGCGCCGGGGAATTGTAGCAGCGTGGGACGGTCCCGCGGCGCGGTGTAACAGCGATTTAACCTAAAGACCCCAAGCAGAAAGAGAGAGGCCGATCGAATGGACGAGAACGAGTTGGGCAGATACCTGGATCAGATTCGCGGCAAGCGCGGTTATCTGCTGCCACATCACGGGTTGATGGCGGTGTCGATGCCGCAATTGCTCGAAACCTATGATGCGCTGTACACGACATTGGCGCTCACGCCGCGGCATCTCAGCCGGCACGATCACGAGTTTGTCTGGCTCGGTATTCTGATTGCCAAGGATGAAATTATCGGCACCCATCACATCAAGCGGTTTCATGACGGCGGCGGCTCCAACGATGAGCTGCAGGATGTGCTCGCCATAACGGCCTTCGCACGCGGTTGCCGCGCCTATCATTTTGTCGAGCAGCACTGGATGGCTCACTTGCCGGATATTGACCCGCAGCGCATGTACGCGGAGGCGTTTCGAGCGGCTGCCGGCAAATCTTCGCTGCAGGTCGCGCACATGACGGCTTGTTCAATACACACCTGTCTGGGCGACTGGGATGGGCTGCGCTGGCAGCTGCGCGCCGCCTATGCCGACGGAACCGATGAGCAGGGACTTGCCGAAGCCCTGTCGCTCGCTATGTTCCCGGGCAGTGTGCCGCATTACGTTGAGGCGGCCGATATCTGGCGCCAGATGATTGCCGCCGGCGAACTCGACGCATCGCCGCTGTTTCGCCGCTGGGCTGAAGTCAGCGGGCAGGGCGGCTTCGACGAAGCAACGGGCGTCGCGGGTGCGGGTACCCATAAATGACCGCAACTCAGACGCTCGCGGAGCGACGCATCGTTCTGACCGGAGCCGATTCCGGTATCGGGCTCGCATTTCTCGACTACGCTCTCGCGGCCGGCGCAGCTTGTGCCGCGCTCGTTCGGGATGATCGGGCAGCCGCAGCGCTCGCCGACCGGCTTCCGCAAAGCCGCGTCCATATCGCCGATCTGCAGCAGCCGGCGACGGCCGCAGCAGCGACCCAGGCGGCAATCAGCAGTCTCGGCGGCTCGGTTGACGGCCTGGTGACCTGTGCCGGCATTTTCGAGCGGCGCGCGGCGCTGGAAACGGAACTGCCCGACTGGCAGCGCGTGCTTGATATCAACCTGACCGGAAGCTTTGCGGTCGCCCGGGAATGTGGCCGGCAAATGGCTGGCGCCGGGCGTGGCGCCATTGTCTTCGTCTCCAGCCAGATTGGGCTCGTCGGCCATCCGGAGGCGGCGGCTTATGCAGCCTCAAAATCGGGCATCAATGGCCTTACCCGGGCGCTGGCGCTGGAGCTGGCCGGTCGCGGCGTCCGCGTCAACGCCATTGCGCCCGGGCCCGTCATCACGCCCATGACGGCGATAGCGCGCGCAGATGAGGCCCGCGCTCAGGCAATGCTGGCGTCGATACCCCTGGGACGCCTGGGGCAGCCCGAGGAGATCGCCACGGCCATCGCATTTATGCTGTCGGATGCTGCATCATTTGTGACCGGACAGGTTTTGTGCGTTGATGGAGGCGTTACCACCGCTTAGTCAGGCGCCGGCAATTCGCCGGGCTGTCCTGATCGCAACGATAGGGAGTCGATGAAAATGCACGTATTCACCAGAGCGTTGGCCGCGGCCGCGCTGCTTACGCTGACCGGAACGGTTTCGGCCGGTGGCCACAGCGAGGCCGGCCCGGTCGGCAAAGAGGTTTATGAAACCAGCTGCGCTAACTGCCACAGCGGCGGTTTCGGCGGGTTCTTTACCGGTGCGCCGAAAGTCGGCAAGCAGTCGGATTGGCAGCCGCTGATCGCGAAAGGCGTCGATGCACTGACGGCGACCACCATCGCCGGCATCGGCAAGATGGCGGCACGGGGCGGATGCGAGGCCTGCAGTGATGCAGACATCCGCGCGGCCGTCGAATACATGGTGGCCCAAAGCCGCTAGTCGCCGGTTGTCCGTTACGGCTGCAGCACGGCTTTAATGGATTCCAGGTAGGCCGCATTGCGCGCCGTAACAGCGGCTATCGC
>JAZBOT010000187.1:0-5113 GCA_036351295.1 Gammaproteobacteria bacterium
CACCGCCCGCCACTTGCTGAGCAAGGCCGGTGCCAAAGTGGATTTGCTCCGCTCGCGCCTCGGTGAGGCGCTCGACAAGCTCCCCACCGTGCAGGGCAATGCGGGCGACGTGCACCTGTCGAACGAACTCAGCAAACTGCTCAACGTCACGGACAAGCTGGCCCAGGACAAAGGCGACCAGTTTATTTCGAGCGAACTGTTCGTGCTGGCGGCCTGCAACGATACGGGGCTGCTGGGCAAGACGCTGCGTGACTGCGGCGCGACCTCGGGGGCCATCGATAAGGCGATCGGCGACCTGCGGGGCGGTGCCCAGGTGAACGATCCGAACGCCGAAGACACGCGCCAGGCCCTCGAAAAATACACCGTCGACGTTACCGAGCAGGCCGAACAGGGCAAGCTCGACCCGATTATCGGTCGCGATGAGGAAATACGCCGCACCATTCAGATTCTGCAGCGCCGCACCAAGAACAACCCCGTCCTCATCGGCGAGCCGGGCGTGGGCAAGACCGCCATCATCGAGGGCCTTGCCCAGCGCATTGTTAACGGCGAAGTGCCGGAAGGCATCAAGGGCAAGCGCATTCTCGCGCTGGACCTCGGCGCGCTGCTGGCCGGCGCCAAATTTCGCGGCGATTTTGAAGAGCGCCTCAAGGCGGTCCTCAACGACCTGAGCAAGCAGGAAGGCCAGATCATTCTGTTTATTGACGAGCTGCACACCATGGTGGGTGCCGGCAAGGCCGAAGGCTCGCTGGATGCCGGCAATATGCTTAAGCCCGCGCTCGCCCGGGGTGAGTTGCACTGCGTAGGCGCGACCACGCTGAACGAGTATCGGGAGAACATCGAGAAAGATGCGGCGCTGGAGCGGCGCTTCCAGAAAGTTTTGGTCGAAGAGCCGACCGTCGAGGACACAATCGCGATTCTGCGCGGCCTGAAGGAGCGTTACGAGGTGCACCACGGTGTCGATATCACCGACCCGGCCATTGTGTCGGCCGCAACCCTGTCGCACCGCTACATCACCGACCGCCAGCTGCCCGACAAAGCCATTGACCTGGTTGACGAAGCGGCCTCGCGCATTCGCATGGAGATCGACTCCAAGCCGGAGGCCATGGACCGGCTGGAGCGGCGCATTATTCAGCTGAAAATTGAACGCGAGGCGCTGAAGAAGGAGTCTGACGAGGGCTCCAAGAAACGCTTGCAGGACATTCAGGATCAGCTGGCCGGGCTCGAGAAAGAGTACGCCGATCTGGATGAGATCTGGAAAGCTGAGAAGGCCGCGCTGGAAGGCACCACGGGCATCAAGGAAGCACTGGAACGCGCGCGGCTCGAGCTGGAGACGGCGCATCGGGCCCAGGATTTGCAGCGGATGTCCGAGCTGCAGTACGGGCGCATCCCCGAACTCGAACGGCAGCTGGCCGAGGCTTCCCGGCTCGAAGGTCAGGAAAGCCAGCTGGTGCGCAACAAGGTGACCGAGGAGGAAATCGCGGAGGTTGTTTCCCGCTGGACCGGCGTGCCGGTTGCCAAGATGCTGGAAGGCGAGCGCGACAAGCTGCTGCGGATGGAGGAGGCGCTGGCCAAGCGCGTCATTGGCCAGAGCGAAGCTGTCACCGCGGTCGCCAACGCGATCCGGCGCTCACGCGCCGGTCTGGCGGACCCCAACCGGCCTAACGGTTCGTTCATGTTTCTTGGCCCCACCGGCGTGGGCAAGACCGAGCTGACTCGCGCACTGGCGGAGTTTCTGTTCGACACGGAAGAGTCGATGGTCCGCATCGATATGTCCGAGTTCATGGAGAAGCATTCCGTGGCGCGCCTGATCGGCGCACCGCCCGGCTACGTCGGCTACGAGGAGGGTGGTTACCTGACCGAAGCGGTGCGCCGTCGCCCCTACAGCGTCATCCTGCTCGATGAGGTGGAGAAGGCACACCCGGACGTGTTCAACGTGTTGCTGCAGGTGCTCGACGATGGCCGGCTGACTGACGGCCACGGCCGCACCGTCGATTTTCGCAACACGGTTATCGTGATGACTTCCAACCTCGGCTCGCAGCAAATCCAGGCGATGACCGGGGAAGAAAACTATGCGGCCATGAAAGCCGCGGTGATGGAAGTGGTCGGAGAGCACTTCAGGCCCGAATTCATCAACCGGGTCGACGATATCGTGGTGTTTCACCCGCTGGGTCGGGATGAAATACGCCAGATCGTCGATATCCAGCTGGCCAATCTGCGTGCGCGACTGCACGACCGCGACATGGGGCTGGAGGTCGACGCCGCGGCGCTCGATCTGCTGGCGGAAGCCGGCTTTGATCCCGTCTATGGCGCGCGGCCGCTGAAGCGTGCGATCCAGCAGCGGGTGGAGAACCCGCTGGCGGAATCGATACTGCGCGGTGATTTTGCCCCGGGCGACAGCATTACCGTGACGACGGCCGGTGGTGAGCTGCAGTTTGTGCCGGGAGATGCCGCGGCGGCCTGAGAGCAGGCCGCGCGCATTTCCTTGCGTTTTGTGAGGTAATTCCGTAAACCAGTTCGTCGGCCGCGCCGCAGGGTGCGGCCGGCTGCCCATGGAGCGACAGATGCCAATCTACGAATATCAGTGCACCGCGTGCCAGCACACGTTTGACGTGCTGCAAAAACTCAGTGATGCGCCGCTGACTTATTGCCCGGAATGTGGCGAAGCGCGGCTCAGGAAGCTCGTTTCTGCGCCCAACTTCAGGCTGAAGGGCGGCGGCTGGTATGAGACGGACTTTAAAGACAAGAACAAGCGTAACCTGGCCGGTGATGACAGCAAGGCCGCCACCGCCAAAGCGGGTGATAAAGCGGCCTCCGGCGATACTGCCAAAGCCGATGCTAAATCAGCCGGAGCGGCCAAGTCCGCGTCTGACAAGCCTGCGGCCGCGCCGGTTGCGGCAAAACCCAAGTCCGGCAGCGACTAAATGGCCAAGCGGTTTCGCACCTACCTCGTCACGGGTTTGCTCGTTTGGGTGCCACTCGGCATCACGGTATTCCTGATCCGCTTCATGGTGGGGTTTGTCGATCGCGTCTTGGTGCTGATCCCGCCGCCCTACCGGCCCGATATCCTGCTGGGCTACCACATTCCCGGCTTAGGGTTTCTGCTGGTGTTTCTCGTGCTGCTCGTGACGGGTTTACTGGCTGCCAATTTTTTTGGTCGCAAGCTGGTCAGCCTGTGGGAGTCGCTACTGAATCGCATCCCGCTGGTGCGCTCGGTCTACTCCGCGTCAAAGACCTTTGCGGAAGTGGTGCTGACCGACAGCGCGGAGTCGTTCAAGGACGTGCTGTTGATCGAATACCCGCGCAAAGGTCTTTACAGCATTTGCTTTCAGACTTCGACCGACCTCGGCGAAGTGCAGCACAAGACCGGCGAAGAGGTTATCTGCGTGTTCGTGCCCACGACCCCGAACCCGACCTCAGGCGTCATGGTCATGGTCCCGCGCAAGGACACCATCCGTCTCGATATGGAGATTGAGGAGGCGGTAAAGATGGTTGTTTCGCTGGGTGTGGTGGTGCCCAAGTGGCCGCGCAGCGCATTGCCCGCTGCCGTCAGGCCGGCGGCGAAGGCAAAGGCTGCAAACCCGCCTGCAGTTGCGAAAGACAAGCCGCAGCCTTAACATTCGCGGCCACTCCGGCCCTTATAAATCAAGCAGGTTGTCCCCATGCGCACACATTACTGCGGCGACGTTAATGCGTCTCTGGACGGTCAGGAAGTAGCCGTAGCCGGCTGGGTCCATCGGCGGCGCGATCACGGCGGCGTCATCTTTATCGATCTGCGCGATCGCAGCGGTATTTTGCAGGTGGTATGCGACCCGGACACGGCCGAGCTGTTTGCCAAAGCCGAGCGAGTCCGCAGCGAGTACGTGCTGGCGATCAAGGGCCGCGTGCGGCCGCGACCGGAGGGCACGGCTAATCCGAATATGGCGAGCGGTGAGGTGGAAATGCTGGCGCTGGAGCTGGACATCCTCAACGCAGCCGAGACGCCGCCTTTTCATCACGACGAGCAGCCGCACGAAGATTTGCGGCTGCAGTATCGCTATCTCGATTTGCGTCGGGAAGACATGACCGCGCGTATGGTGTTGCGGCATCGCGTCACCCAGACCATGCGGACTTTTATGGACGCGCACGGCTTTCTGGATATCGAAACGCCGATTCTCACCCGCGCCACGCCGGAAGGCGCGCGCGACTACATCGTGCCCAGCCGGACCCAGCCGGGTAATTTCTTCGCCCTGCCGCAGTCGCCGCAGCTGTTCAAGCAGCTGCTGATGATGTCAGGTCTTGACCGCTACTATCAGATAGCCCGGTGTTTCCGTGACGAAGACCTGCGGGCTGACCGCCAGCCCGAGTTCACGCAGCTCGATGTCGAGATGTCGTTCGTGGATGAAGCGCAGGTTATGGGCCTGATGGAAGACATGGTGCGGGAGTTGTTCAGTACCGCTATCGGGGTGCAGCTCCCGGCCGCGTTTCCGCAGATGACCTGGGCCGAGGCGATGCAGCGCTTTGGGTCCGATAAACCCGATCTGCGTATTCCGCTCGAGCTCGTCGACGTGGCCGACCTGATGGACGGCGTCGAATTTAAGGTGTTTGCCGGTCCGGCGGCTGACCCGGACGGCCGCGTAGCCGCGCTTAAGCTGCCGGGTGGCGCCGATCTGTCGCGTAAGGAAATCGATGACTACACCGCTTACGTGGCACGCTATGGCGCGCGCGGGCTGGCGTATATCAAGGTTAATGACGTCGGTGCCGGCCGTGATGGCCTGCAGTCGCCCATCCTCAAGTTCCTGCCGGACAGCACGGTGGCGGGGCTTGTGGAGCGCCTCGAGTTGGCCACCGGCGACATCGTCTTTTTTGGTGCCGATAAACGCACCGTCGTGTGCGATGCCCTGGGTGCGCTGCGGGTCAAGCTGGGGCTTGACCGCAATCTGCTGCAGACCGAGTGGGCGCCGCTGTGGGTGGTCGAGTTCCCGATGTTTGAATGGGATGTCAACGAGAAGCGCTGGCAGGCGCTGCATCACCCGTTCACCGCGCCGTCTGTTAATGATGCGGCGACCCTGCGCAGCGATCCCGGCAGCGCCGCCTCGCGGGCGTACGACATGGTGCTCAACGGCACCGAGATAGG